>CALMMH010000925.1 GCA_937868145.1 uncultured Phycisphaerales bacterium | reverse complement strand
CTGATCGGCACGCTTCTGGTCCACTGGGCCCAGAAGCCGGATATGCGGATGCTGTATCAGGACCTGGATCCGACGGAGGCCGCCAAGATCACGGAGAAGATCGCCGAGAAGGAAATTGCCTACGAGCTACGCGACGGCGGCGGCACGGTCTACGTTCCCCGCGAATACGTCTATCAGCTCCGGCTGGACCTGGCCAAAGACGGAATGCCCGCCGGAGAGCAGAACGGATACAAACTCTTTGACGACGAGAAGATCGGCATCAGCCCGTTCGTGCAGAACGTCAACCTCAAGCGAGCCCTTCAGGACGAGCTGGCCAAGAGCATCCAGATGATCGACGGCGTCGCCCACGCCAGGGTCCACATCGTCAGCCCCGAGCAGAAGCTCTTCACCTCCGACGAGGAGCAGACGACGGCCTCGGTGGTCCTGCGATTGCGTCCCGGCTACCGGCTCAGCGGAACGAACATCGCAGCGATCACCCACCTGGTCTCCGGCAGCGTCAAGGGCCTCAAAACCGAGAACGTCACGATCATCGACAGCGACGGACGGCTGCTCTCGGGCAAAGGCGATTCGACCATGGCCTCCGGCGCCAGCACCGCGCAGGACTACAAGGAACGCGTCGAGCAGGGCCTGGTCCGCAAGGCCGAGGATATGCTGATTCAGGTCCTCGGTCCTGGCCGGGCCAGCGTCCAGGTCAGCGCCGTGATCGACATGAACAGCATCAGCACCATCACCGAGAGTTACGACCCCAAGGCCAAGGTCGCCACAAAAGAGGAAGTGACGAGCAATTCGGAAATGGGCACCGCCGGCCAGAAGACCAGCGGAGGCTCGACGAAAAAGGACGAAACCGTCATCACCGAGTACCAGGTCGGCAAGACAGTCAAGCAGCAGACCGTTCTGCCGGGAGAGATCAAGTCGTTGTCCGTCGCGGCGTTTGTGGATCTGACGGCGGACTCCAACGACACCGCCCCGGCGGGCGCTCAGCCGGCGATGATCATGAGCATCGCCGACGTCGAGCAGGTCATCCGCATGGCGCTCGGCCTGAAGGAAAGCGATTCTCTCAAGGTCGTCAACGCCCGTTTCCACCGGTCGATGGAGGCCCTGGTCGAGGAAGAAGCGTCGCCTTTGCCTGGATACCTGGCCATGGCGCGTCAGCTCTCGCTGGGGCTCATGGCGGTTTGCGCGGTCGTCGTTCTGCGGATCTTCAGCCGGGCCAGAAGCAAGGCCGCCGCGACCGCCCAGGCCCGGTTGCCGGAGGGTGCGGGACCTGACGGTCTGTTGCCGGCCGGAGAACTTCTGGCCGAACCGTCGCTGGTCCGACGCCAAATCGCCAGCGCCCTGAAACAAAACCCCGATCAGGTCCGTCAAATGTTCCTGAGTTGGATCGAAGAGAAGGAGTAAACGGACCGTGGCTTTTACCGGAAAACAGAGAGCGGCACTGCTTCTGACCTGCCTGGACGCAACCACCGCGGCCGAGCTGCTCAAGGGCGTCGATCCCCAAACCGTGCAGGAGTTGGCCGTCGAGTTGACCTATCTGGACGTCGCGGGCCAGCGGACCCCCCGGCAGACCGCCGATATCGCACGGCAATTCTGCAGATCGCTCCAGAATGACACGGCCTTCAGTTTCCAGGGATTCCTCAAGGAGATGCTTCGCAACACCGTCGGCGAAGACCATGCCCGGCGGATCCAACAGGAGATCCAGGATCTTCTGATGAGACGCGATCCGTTCATGTCCATCCGCTCGGCGAACTCGGAGTCCCTGATGACGGCTCTGGAGGGGGAACATCCGCAAGCCATCGCGGTGGTCGTATCGGAACTGCCTCCCAAGCGAGGCTCGGACGTGCTCGGACGGCTCAACAGCGAAACGCGGGTCAACGTCATCAGCCGGATGACGGCCGTCAACGGCATCACGCCGGAAGCCAAGCTGAGAATCGCCCAGATGATCCGCACCAAGCTGGAGGGCGCCGGGTCCGGTCAGCAGGCCGGAGGGGTTCTCCAGGTTCGGCCCGAACAGTCGCTTCGGAAAGTTGCCGTGATCGTGCGAAACCTCGACAAGGAGATCCGCGACGGCGTGTTGGAGGCCATCCGACAGAAAGACGAAGAGGCCGGAGAGAAGATCGCCAGCCTGATGATCCTCTGGGAGGACCTCCCCCTGGTGGCCGGTCGGTCGCTCCAACAGGCGCTTCGCGGCCTTGACGAGCGGCAACTGGCTCTGGCGTTGTACGAGGCGCCGGAGGACGTTGTCACCAAAATCAAGTCCAACATCTCCGAACGCGCCGCGGCCATGGTCACCGAGGAAGCGTCGCTGATGTCCTCCCCCAAGAAGGAGGACGTCCGGCAGGCCCGGGAGAAGATTGTCGTCGCCATGCGGGAACTAAACCTCAAGGGAGAGCTGACGTTCGAGGAAGAGTAAGACGATGCCGCCCATTCTGTCCATCAAACTCGCCCAACGAATCGCAGCGGTCCGCGTGCACAACGCGGCTCCCGGCACGTGCGCCGATCCGTCTCCGGCGGAGGGCCTGGAAGCACAAGCGGCGGCGGAACGGATCGAAAGCGTCATCCAAACCGAAAGAACCCGGATGGCGACCGAACTCGAGCGGCAGAAAGGCCAATTCTCGCAGTCCTGCCAGGCCATCGACGCCATCGCGGCCAACCTCAACAAGCTGTACCAGGACACGATTGCCAACAACCATGCGGACATCGTGAAACTCGCCGTCGAGATCGCCCGCAAGATCGTCAAGCACAAGGTGTCGCAGGGCGACTACGAGATCCAGGCCATCGTGGAAGAGGCGATCAAACGCGCTCCCACCAGGCAGGAGATCGTCATCCACCTGAATCCGGAGGACTCGCCGGCCTGCCAGCGGTACCAGCAGGAGAATCCCGGCAGCCCATTCGCCGAGTTGACCTTCACGGCCGATTGGAGCATCGGCCGCGGCGAATGTCTGGTGGAAACCCCCAAGGGGATCGTCCGATCGTTTATCGAAGAGCACCTCGAACACATCAGCGAGGCGCTTCAGAAAGTGGAATAACCTATGCCGGAAATGCTCAGTCGAACCATTGATTTCGCGAAATACTACTCGGCCCTGGAGACCGTCAATCTGGTCAACTGCCAGGGCTGCGTGGTCCGCGTCACCGGCCAAACGGTCGAATCGGCCGGACCGGTGCTCGGGCTGGGCGAGTTGTGCGGCATCCACACCCGCGACGGCCGCCGGATCCTCGCCGAGGTCGTGGGCTTCCGGCACAACCATGTGATCCTGCTGCCGCTGGAGCACATCGAAGGCGTCTCGCCCGGCGACGCGGTGACCGCCCGGACCACGCCGCGGCACATCATGCTCAGCAAGAAGACGCTCGGCCGCGTTCTGAACGGCCTGGGCGAGCCGATCGACGACAAGGGTCCCCTGCCTGAGGGCGACAAATGTCCCCTGGACGTGAGCAGCCCGCCGCCGCTGAGCCGCGAGAAGATCACCCAGCCGCTCGCCCTGGGCGTCCGCTCGATCGACGGCGTCCTGACCACCGCGAGAGGCCAGAGAATCGGCATCTTCGCCGGCAGCGGCGTCGGCAAGAGCGTCCTGCTCGGCGACATCGCGGTCTCCAGCGACGCCGCGGTCAACGTCGTGGCCCTGATCGGCGAGCGAGGCCGCGAGGTGCGGGAGTTCCTCGATGAGAACCTGGGACCCGAGGGCCTGGCCCGCAGCGTGGTGGTGGTCGCCACCAGCGACACGCCCCCCATTCAACGGGTCAAGGCGGCCTTCGTCGCGGTGACCATCGCCGAGTACTTCCGCGAGAAGGCCAAGAACGTCCTGTTCATGATGGATTCGCTGACGCGTTTCGCGCAGGCGCAGCGGGAGATCGGACTGGCGGCCGGAGAGCCGCCGGCGACGAAAGGCTACTGTCCCAGCGTGTTTGCCCTGATGCCCCGGCTGATCGAACGGCTCGGCTGCTCCCAGGACGGCAGCATCACCGGCATCCTCACCGTCCTCGTGGAGAACGACGATCTGTCCGACCCCGTCGCCGACAGCGCCCGCAGCCTGCTGGACGGGCACATCGTTCTGTCGAGAAAGCTCTGCGACCGCGGGCACTACCCCGCCGTGGACATCCTGCGGAGCATCAGCCGGCTCATGTCCGCCGTGGTCACTCCCGAGCATCGGGCGGCGGCCCAGAAACTCCGCGAGATCTATGCGACCTACGCGGACGCCGAGGACCTGATCAACATCGGCGCGTTCTCCCCCGGGAGCAACCGTCGGATCGACGGGGCGATCAGCCTGATCGATCGAATCAACGAGTTTCTGATCCAGGCGGTCCGCCAGAAAACGCCGTTCGAGGAGACCGTCAAACAGTTGACGACGATCACCCGGGCCTGGGACAAACTGCTCAGCGGGAAGAACTGAGACCGGTGCATAGATGAGACGATTTCAATGGCGTCTTCAGCGGGTGCTGGACGTCAAGACAAAGGAAGAACAGATCAAGCGAATCGAGCTGGTCCGACTTACCGAGCAGCTGACGGCCAAACACGGCGAGTTGCTCCTGCGTCAGAGGGTCCTTCAGGACCTGCTGGCGGATATTCGCGGGGACCGGTCGCCGGAGCGGTTGAACGCGCAGGAGTTTTTTCTGCGTCGCGTCGCGGTGGACGACGAGCAGATCCGCAAGCTGAAAAAGGAAATCGCGGACCTGGAGGTGCGGCAAAAGGAGAAAAGAGTCGAGGTGCTGGCCATCAGACGGTTCAAGGAGGGTCTGGAGAAACTCCGGACTCAGGCCGAGGAAGAGTATATCCACGAAGCAGAACGAATCGAGCAGAAAGAGTCGGATGAGAGAACCGCCATTGCCTTTGTCCGTCGGGAAGAGGGGGACTAGACGGATGGTTCTTTCAGAATGGACGAAACGAACGCCTTGTTGCGGATACTTTGAGGAGCACGACAGGTGAATAAAAAGGTCATCATCATCGCTGCGGTGGTGGGATTGGCCAGCTTCGCCGGGGCTTTCGCCACCGGATGGTTCACCCGGCCACCCGCCACGGCAGGCGCCGCCGAACCGAACCAGACGGCCTCTGCGTCGACGGGCGCCGTCGCACCGACGGGACCGCGGTCCCAAATCACGCCGCCCACTCTCTCTCCGGCGATGGCGGCGTCGACCGATCAGGCTGCGGCCGCCCGCAGCATGACGGAGGAACAACTCAAGGAGCTGATTGTCGAAGTCCGGGAGAAGATCCAGGACTACGACCGAAAGCTCAAGGAAGTGGAGACAGAGAAACAGCGGCTCCAGATCGCTCAACAGACCCTGAAAAAAGACATCGAAACGTTGAACAATCTGCGGGTGGATCTGGCCGCGAGCGTAGCCGACGTGAAGAGCGAGCGAGAAATGCTGCTCAAGACCCGGGTGGAAGTCGCCACCACAGAGAAAGCCAACCTGACGGCCATCGCCGCAGCCTACGACAAAATGGACCCCACAGGCGCCAGCCAGATCCTGACCAACATGGCCACGGGCGCCACGAAGAACGGCAATACGGTCGCGGCAGCCGCCAACCTGGACGACGCGGTCAAAATCCTGTTCTTCATGCAGGATCGGACCAAAGCGAAGGTGCTGGCGGAGATGGCCAACGAGGAGCCGGCGCTGGCCGCCCTGCTGAGCCAGAAACTCAAGCAGGTTCAGGAAGGAAAGTAACGCATGGATATCGCAACCATCATAGGCATCGTCTCCGGGTGCGCCGTGATCGTCTGGGCCATGGCGCTCGGCGGAAGCCTCCTGATTTTCTGGGACGTTCCCTCCGTCGCCATCACCGTCGGCGGCATGCTCGCCTCCACGTTCGTTCAATTCTCCCTGCCCCAGTGCCTGAGCATCTTCGCGGTGGTCAAGAAGACGTTCGTCACGAAAATCCCGACCCCCACGGAGATGACGACCAAAATGGTCGAATACGCCACGATCAACCGGCGGGACGGAGCCTTGGCCCTGGAACAGGAGGTCGGCAAGTTGCACGATACGTTCTTCGCCAAGGCGTTGCAACTGATCGTCGACGGCCAGAACCCGGACGACATCCGCGACTTCCTCTCGCTGGAAATCCAATACATGCAGGATCGCCATGCATACCGATCATATGAAGGTTCGCCGCGCACTGA
>CALMMH010000924.1 GCA_937868145.1 uncultured Phycisphaerales bacterium | reverse complement strand
GTTGGGCTCGGCCGGGCAGCCGGCCCCGTCGGACAAGCTCGCCCTCGGCGTCATTGGCGTGGGCGCCCAGGGTACGTACGACATGCGGAACTTCATCTCGCAGCCCGACGTCCGCGTCACGGCCATTTGCGACGTGAACCAACGAAACATCGCCGCCGCACGCGAGCACATCGCACAAGCCTACGGCAGCCCCGATGTGAAGCTCTTCAAGGATTTCCGCGAGCTGAACGCCGACGCTTCGATCGACGCGGTGCTCATGGCGCTGCCGGTGCATTGGCACAGCGTGCCAGCGGCGGACGCCATCCTGCACGGCAAGCACATCTACCACGAAAAGCCCATGGGCATGTCGTTTGGCGAGGCCGCCACGGTTCGCGAGGCCGTGCGCAAGAAGGGCGTCGTCTTTCAGTTCGGCACGCAGCAGCGGTCGGACCTGAAGTTTCGCTGGGCATGCGAACTGGCGCTCAACGGCCGGCTGGGCAAGCTCAAGGAAATCCACGTCTCGGTCCCCGGCGGCAAGCACGGCGAGCTGTTGCCGGACCAGCCTGTGCCGGATTATGTCGATTGGGACCGCTGGGTGGGCCCGGCTCCGCAGTGCGGTTTCAACGAGAAGAAGCTCGAACGCGACAACCACGAGAACATCAACAACTTTTCGCTCGGCATGGTTTCCTGCTGGGGCATTCACCATCTGGACATCGCCCAGTGGGGCAACGGGGCTGACGCCACCGGTCCGAGTACGATCGAAGGGACGGGCGAGTTCCCGACCGAAGGGACATTCAACACGATCGAACGGTGGAGAGTGCGGTACGAGTTCGCCAACGCCGCCCCCGTGACGTTCGTCAACGACGGCGTCGAAGGCTTCAAGCATGGCATTAAGTTCGTCGGTGAGACCGGCTGGGTCCACGTCGATCGCGGCACCATCACGGCCCACGACGAGCAATTCCTCCGCGATCCGCAGAACAAGTACGACACGATGCCCATCGCGCTGCCGATCAGCCTGGACCACGTGCGGAACTTCGTCGACGCGGTCAAGACCCGCAAACGAGCGATCTGCGACATCGAAGCGGCCGTTCGCGGCGACACGCTGTGCCAGCTCGCTCTGATTGCGGTCAAGCAGGGACGCAAGCTCCGCTGGGACCCCAAGGTCGAGCGGTTCATCGACGACGCGGCCGCCAACGCAATGCTCCAGCCCCGCCCGTTCCGCGGCGCCTGGAGATTGCCGCAGGTTTGAGAACCATGGTTCGAGTGGCAGCCTCAAGGCCAAAGGCCTTGGGGATGGCCTTGTTGAATGGGCGCAAGACCATCGCCAAGTTTCGCTTGACGCTGCCACCCGGAGAGGATCGACAGTCTGTTGAGAATCTGTTGTGCCGGAGCGACGCGTGAGAACCTTGACACCGCGAGAAAAGCGTGTGCTCGTGTACTTCGGCGTTCTCGGCATTATCCTGGGATGGGACTGCGTCCGCCGGCGATGGACTTCGCATGCTCCTTTTGAGACGCAGCATTACGTCATCGAATCTTCCGCCACGCCGGAACAGACTCGCGAGATCGGCCAAGTCGCGGAGATCGTGTACGGCGCGTATGCGGAGCTGGCCTCGCAATTGCAGTGTGCGGTCCGGCCCCATCCGAAGCTCAAGATGAAGCTGTTCAAGGATCGCGACGAGTTCCGACGCTGCAATCGCTCCTGCGGCTGGGCGGAGGCGTTCTACCGAAGGCCGTGCTGCTATCAATACTACGGCGCCGACGAGGCGCACCCCTATCATTGGATGATGCACGAGGCGACGCACCAACTCAACGCCGAGGCGGCCTGTCTCACGCTGCCGCAGTGGCTCGACGAAGGCCTTGCCTGCTATCTTTCGACCAGCCGGATCGTTGACGGCGAGCTTCATCTGGGCGAGATCGACACGAATACTTACCCGGTCTGGTGGCTCGATTCCCTGACGTTGTCGGGCGACCTGGACGTGGACAAGAGGACGGGACGCATCATCCCTCTGCAGGCGATTCTGTCGGGGCAGGGCGGCCCGGACATCGACAAGCACTTCAATCTGTACTATCTCCACTGGTGGAGTCTTGCCCATTTCCTGATGCAATGCGACAATGGGATTCATCGGGCGGGTTTGGGCCGGCTGATCGCTGGCGATGCGACGCCGGTGGGTTTCGAGATGCACGTCGGACGCGTCGAAGACATCGAAGCCCGATGGTATGCGCATCTGCTCGATCTCCAGAAGAGTCTGGCCGGGCGGACGACGCCTGGTGTGAGACTCGGATCGACAGAGGCGTCCGGCGATTCGTCGAAAAGTGCGTATTGAGCGACTGATTATTGCAAGGGGAGAAAAGACATGAGGAAATCGTCTGTGCATTCGATCGTTGTGGCGCTGTCGATGATTGTGGGAGCGGGGCTTGCTTCGTCCTGTTTGGCTCAGGACCTGTCGGGCCTTGCCCAGGTCCGGCCCGGACGGACCAAGGCGGTGACCTCCTCCGATCCCAATTTCGCCAGCAACAGCGACCGCGTTCGCTACATCAAGCCGGGCGAGACGCTGGTCCTCGCGGATATCAAAGGTCCCGCGACGATCAATCACATCTGGCTGACTTTCAACGAGGCGAGGCCTAACTGGCTGGAAGCGGGGGGCTCCGCCCGGCCGGACGAGATCGTCCTGCGGATGTACTGGGACGACGCGAAGGAGCCCGCGGTCGAGTCGCCGCTGGGGGATTTCTTTGCCGCCGGCTTCGGCGAACGCCGCGAGATCCGCTCGGTCCCGGTCCAGGTCGAAGGCGGCGACGGCTACAACTGCTACTGGCCCATGCCGTTTTTCAAGCGGGGCGTCGTCACCGCGACGAACGAAGGCTCCAAGAACGTCCGCAGCTTCTATTACCACGTCGACTACACCGAGGAGCCGAGCCTGCCGGCGCAGACCGCTTACTTCTGCGCCCAGTATCACAACGAATTCCCGGAGAAGCTGGGGCACGACTACCTGATCCTCGACGCGGTCGGCCAGGGTCACTACGTCGGCACGGTGATGAGCGCCCGCTCGCGGAGCCCCTTCTGGTTCGGCGAGGGCGACGTGCGGATGTACGTGGACGGCGACACCAAGCCCACGATCCAGGGCACCGGCACCGAGGACTACTTCCTGATGGCCTGGGGCCTCAACGAGAGCCTGTTCCCGTATTTCGGCTGCACGCACATGAGCTCGGACTACGAGAACCTGGGCACGGAATACTGCCTCTACCGCTGGCACATCGCGGACCCCGTGCGGTTCGCGAAGTCC
>CALMMH010000923.1 GCA_937868145.1 uncultured Phycisphaerales bacterium | reverse complement strand
GGACACTCGTACTCATCCCCAAGCAGCGTATCGGTCCCGTCGACCACGAGATCGCCGCGGAGGATCTTCTCTTAGAGATTCTGTGCGTACACGGCGATCATTTTCGCCTGGCTGGGCGGCAACGCCTTGAGGCCTTCTTCCAGGGTCTCGTAACGGCATTCTTCGGAGAACGCGATCCGGCTGCCATCCGAAGCCATGTCGGGCCATGGACCGACGTCCTCGGCGGGAACAGGCGTCAGCGCGCCGCTGCCGCCGTCGACCAGGAACAGCTTGCTTCCGCTCCTGAGAAGTCCGACCCTGCCGTCGGCGGACCAGTCCAGCGTGTCCTCGGGAAAGCACCCTGCCAACAGAACCAGCCCAAGGCAAACCGTCCACACACGCGATTTCGAGATTCGATCACAAAGCATGTCTTCGCTCCTTTTGACGTTGTTTGAGCACTTCCCAGGGACTGGGCTTGGGTTCGTACGAACCGCCGACCGGGCCCGGCTGACGCTGCAGCGCCGCGACGGCTTTGGCCTCCCAGAAACCCAGATCTCGCCCGTTCAGAACCGCCCGCCAATCTCGTTGCACGGAACTGCGGACCGTCTCGGCCGAAGCGGTGGGACGCGGAGCAGGTTCGGTCGGTGGCATCGTCCACCGGCCCGCTGCGCCGCCGAGGACGAGCGAGACGATCACGACCGCCGCCCATCGGCCCACGCTGGCAAACCGAACGCGTACGATCTGACGCGCGCCGGTCGCACAAGGGTGGTGCGAGAGAACCGCCGGCTTGGTCTTGGCGACGATCGCCTCCTGCGTCCGCCGGCAGATCGCTGTCATCGGCCCGGCCCATAGCCGCGTCTCAGGGTGCTCGGTCAGATAGGCTTCGAGCAAAGCCGTCGCATCCTCGTTGAGCTCGCCCAACACCGCGTCCATCGCAAGCCGTTCTATCGCCTGGCGTTCCATAGCTACTCCTCGATCAATTCTCGGAGGGTTTCCAGCCCACGGTGCAAACGGGACCGGATCGTCCCCACAGGGACATCCAGCATCGCCGCGATCTCCGCATAACTGAGACCCACCGCAAACCGCAGATGAATGACTTCCCGCTGATCGGCGCTCAGGCGGGCGATCGACCGCCAGACCGCCTCGTGGTCGTCGCCGGCCGACTCGGACGCGGCTTCGGCCCGATCGTCGACGCAAGACCGCAAGACGCGGCTCTCTCGCGTTCGCTTGCGGAACCAGTCGACCTGGGCGTTGCGGGCGATCGCGAACAGCCACGCCTGGCGGCTGCCGGCGCCGTCGAAGGCCTCCCAATTGCGGAGCGCCCGGATGTAGCACTCCTGGGTCAGGTCTTCCGCGTCGCTGACGTTGCTGCACGCGCAGAACATGTACGCCCGGACTTTGTCGCATGTCTGGTTCCAGAAGCGAACGAATTCATCTTGCCCGTCGGTCTCCATGCCCGTTGTCCGCTATAGAGTCGAGCGACGCCGAGGGAAAGTTCCACGTGAATTGCGGAAATGTGAAAAAGCGACGGGAAATAGGGCTAGAGCTTTGCGGGGACTCCAGGCGAGACAAGCAGCCGCGTCGGTATTGCGCCTCCCACCCTGGAGCGGGCGGCGGGCGATCAGCCTTTGCGAAAGACCGCGACGACGTTCTGGACCTCGACCACGAACAGGCGGTTGTCCCCTTCGAAATCGACCGGGATAGCCCCTTTGGGATTGAACAGGACCTTGTCGTACTTTCGCAGCGGGATGTCCGGCGAATGCTCGATCTCCGCCGAGACCGCCACGACGCGTCCCGTGATCGTGGGGATCTCGATCGTATCGGGCAGCTTGATCCCTCCTTTGGTCTCCTTCTTGTCCTGGTCCTTGCGAATCAGGACCCGCTTGCCGATCGGTTCGACCGTTTCGAATGTCTGTGTTTCAACCTTCCGCTCTTCTTCCATCGGTGCGACCTTTTCTGCTCACAGCCACCCTGACCCAGCCCGGGTTTTCCCCCTCTTTCTATTCGTTTCCCCAGCGATCGTTGTTCATCCAAGGCTCGCGGACCGATTCTTCGCAGATTACCGACCGCTGTTGAGAAGCTTGTCCACATCGACGCCCGAAAGCGACGGCAGAGTCACTTCGCCGCTTCTGCCCAGCGGCAGCGCGATCGCACCCAGGCGGGGCGTGTCGATGGTCAGATCCAATTGGGCCTCATAGGGAATCGTAGCGCCCGGCCGCATGCCGCCCAGAAGCCGCAAGGTGCTGAGGTAGTCGATTCGAACGGGCAGAGACACTGCCTGGCTTCCGCCGGCAGGGATCTTGACCGCGACTTCCTGCGCCCCGGCCATGAACCGCTTGTTCTGGCTGGACACCGCATAGCTGAACCGCATCAACGGCAGCTCCACGGGATAGTAGTTCTGGATCTGCACATCGAAGACCACGGTCGCCCCGTAGACGTCCGCGTCCTGGAAACGCATGCCCGTCACCTGGGCGGTCGGCTTGCGCAGGCTCATTCGCTCTTCCATGCTCTCGCACCCAACCAACACCGTCAGCAACGCACCGACCAACACCATCTTCGCCATACGCATCATCATTGGATCCCTTCCAAAAAACCCTGCACCAACATATCTCCCCGGGCCCCCAGCGTCAAGCGATCGTTGCCTCGGCCCCGCCGGGCGTCTGTGAAAAGAAACCGGCGTCTCGCACGCGCAGAAACCTATTCGTCCTGGAATCGCTTGTAGGAACGGCGCATGCGTCGCCATCCTGTCTTCTTCGAGCACCGCAGGAACAGGCGACAATCCCATGCAGCCGTCCGGCGACGGACGACTTCTCTGGGGAGATAGGACGATGACAAGAGGAACGTGGACGCCGTAGACGCCCGGCGAGAAACCGGACCGCGACGGATCCTTAGAAGCAATTCCGAGCGAAGCCCAACAGGTGGGGCCCAAAGACCAGCAGACCGATGGCGACGGAGCCGACCGCGGAGATCAGCACACCGCCGGCGGCGACGTCTTTGGCGCATTTGACCAAGGGATGAAACTCCGGCTTGGCTGCGTCAGCCAGGAACTCCAAAGCCGTGTTCAGGGCCTCCGCCGTCCAGACCGCCATGATCGCCAGGATGATCCAGCACCATTCGGCGTCCGAAAGACGACACAGGGCCCCGACGATCAGGACGCAAAAGGAGGCGAACGCGTGCAGCCACGCGTTGTGCTGCGAGCGAAGCATCAGCGCCACGCCATGAAGCGCGTTGCGAAAGCTGTGCAGCCGTCCCGTCAGGGTAAACGACCCGTTGTTTCCATTGACCGGGTACGACAATTCTTCGTGCCCCGGCGTTTTGCCTGATTGCGACATATAGACTGACTGTTGTTCGCCGACGATCATCTTGCCACCACGCCCTATAATGCCGACGTTCTTAGGGGCGCCGTAGTCCTCTCCCATCGACAGTACGCCAAGTACGGTACATGGCCCCTATTCTATGCATATTTCATATCGACGAGCAAGACGTGTCCCTTAACTTTTCGATGGCCCGCCGCTGCGCAGATCGCATCCGCGATGCAAATGCCAAACCTCCCCCTTGTCCTAGGATTTTCATCGGCCTCTCCGAAGCCACTGTGCAATATCCCTCAGGGGCGGGCCTCACAGGTGTTGCGACGCAAGGACTGCGTCAAATTCCGCAGTACATGAGAGACAGGACAGATGTACCATCCCTGGGAGCAAAGAACCTTAGGCAAAATCCTCAATCCATGGGCAGAATTCTGCCGCAAGCCGGGCAACATCCTGGCGGACAACGACGGCGGGCCCCACAGCATCGATTCCCAACTCTCCCTGCATGTGAAAAAGCAGGGCTCCCCGAATGCATCGTTCCGCACGCGGGGAACCCCGATTGTCCGTCGCGTTTTCAATCAACGCTTATCGATCGCCCGCCAGGTACTTCACTTCGCCCGCCGAGAGAGCCCGATTGTAGATCCGGAACTCATCGAGCAGGCCATAGAAATATGCGTCGGCCGTGTACTGCGAGCGGCCCAGCCAGTTCTGGTTCGTGTTGCCCAGGTCCTTGGGCAGAATCGTCGTCGCGGCCTGACCCACCTGATCGCCGTCGAGGTACAGCGTCATCATCATCGTCGCGCTGTCGATCGAGATCGCCACGTGATGCCAGCCGCCGGTCGGCAGGACCATCGGAGAATCCACGATCTGCTCATTGACGGCCGCAGTGCGGATCGCGAACCGCATCGAGCCGGCTGTGCTCTGACGCGGGGACAGGAACATGTAGTTCGTGGAGCCCGTGCCGAAGTCAAAGATGCGCTGCCAGGAGCCGGTGCCGCCGCTGAAGTTGACCTGCGTGGCGACGGTCATGTTGGTCATCGTGTTGATCGCCGGACCGAGGGGCAAATCCGCGTAGGTGCTCGACCCGTTGAAGCTCAGGGCCTTCCCGTCAACGCCCACGTCGTAGCCGCTGCCGCCGGTGAGCGTGCCGTGGTAGTTCTTGCCCGAGCTGTCCTGGACGTTGTCCTCCATCTTGTACCAGCCGATCAGGCCGGTCGTGCCCGGATCGGTCGCAGCGACGACTTCCGGCGCCGCCGCGTATAGACGGATGTCGTCGACGAACACGGTGCCCGCGCCGCTGCCTTCGACCCCGATTGAGAGACTCTTGACGTTCTTGAGACCGCTGATCGAACCCAGCGGGATGTTCCACTGCTTCCACACCGGATAGGTGGTGGCGGCGGTGCCGTTGTTGAAGGCGACCTTCGTGTCGTTGACCTTCAGATACAGCGAGGATCCGCTGTTGGCGCTCTGGCCGCGGAAGAACAGCACCAGCGTGGTGATGCCGTGCCGGGTCCAGTCCTGCGGGCTCTCGAAAGTCAGCTTGGCCTCGGAATAGGCGGCCGAGCCGGAGTTGTCGTAGGCCAGGGGCATCGACTGTTTGCCGCCGTGAATGAGGGTCTGCTCGGCGAAGGGGGCCTCGCCGTAGCCGACGATCGAGCCGTTGGCAGCGTCTTCATAACCGTCGATCCAGAACTGATAAACCCGGACGCCGTCTTTGTCCGTGTAGCTTTCGAAGTCGTCGACCGCGATGAAGCTGCCGGTGGAGAAGCTCCACACGTCGCTGTCCCACGTGGTGACCGCTTCGGCCTCGTTGACCTCGACAACCTTCCAGAAGTAGGTCGTGTCGAACATCAAAGAGGTCTCGTATTCGGGCATCGAGACGGTGACCGCCGGGACGGTTCCGTCGATGACGGCCTGCTGATCGTCGCTGACGTAGATCTCGTGCGAAGCCGCCTCGCGTCCTGCACGCCAAGTGAAGTTCACCTGCGGATTGATCTCGTCCGCGTCGGCGGCAGGTTGCGGCTCACGAGCCATCACCGGGACGTAGAAGAACCGTACCTCGCTCAGGCCGTACTGAGCCAGGATGCCGCCCCAGTTGCTCGTGACCGTCAGCTTCACGAACTTGGCCGTGACGCCGTCGAAAGTCACCGCGGTGT
>CALMMH010000922.1 GCA_937868145.1 uncultured Phycisphaerales bacterium | reverse complement strand
AAAGCTGGATGTCGTCGACGGATTTGTTCAGCAGGCCCTTGTCCTCTGCGCCCACACCGGCCCGCTCGGGGACGGGTTCGACCTGGAGTTGCTTGTCTTCCAGAGCCTGGCCCAACCGCAGACTTTTTTGGTCGAGGATGGCCTTGATTTCCCGCAGCGAGGTCTCGCCGAAGTTTTTGTACGACAGCAGCTCGGCTTCGGTGATGTTGAGCAGGTCGCCCAGCGTGCGGATGTTCATCTTCCGCAGGCAGTTGCGGCTTCGGACGGAAAGCTCGAAATCGGAGATCGGAGTCTCCAGGATCTGGTTCTTGCGGCTTCGCTTTTTCTCCCGCTCCTCGTCGTAGAACATGGTCTTGGAGCTTTCCACGTCCTTGTAGAACAGGGTCGCTCGCGAATGGTTCGGGTGCGACTCCAGGACTTTCTCGACGCAGGCGCTGGCCTTTTCGAATTCGCCCCGATCCTCGTAGAGGACCGCCAGGTTCAGCAGGGCGCTGACGTAGGTGGGCGAGCCGGAAACCACCTGCTTGTAGTACTCGATGGCCTCGTCCTCATAGCCGGACAGGTCATACCGGTACGCCAGATGGAAGAGAGATCTTTGATGCGTCGGAGCCAGTTCCAGGGCCGTCTTGTAGTTGCCGATGGCCTGATCGTACAGGCCTTCGGCTTCCTGCAGACGGGCGAGCTGGTAGTGGTATTCGGCGCTGACGTTCTGGAAATTCGCGCAGGACTTGATCTCTTTGGAGGCGGCTTCGAGATTGCCCGCGCTTCGATAGGTGGCGACCTTCTCCAGGCTCACGTTCAGGGCCTCGGCGCCGAGCTCCTTTGCCCGCTGGAGGCTCTGGACCGCTTCATCAAATTTTCGGAGCCGCCGCTGGGTGAACGCCAGGTAGAGGAATCTTTCTTTGTTGTCGGGCCCCTTCTGGAGCTTGGCGATCGCTTCGCGGTAGCGGCCCAGGATGAACAGGCCAATGCCGGCTTCCAGCGATGCGACAGCGGAGGTGCTGCTCAAGTTCTGCTCGACCTGCTCGACGAACCGCATCTGGTTGGTCTCACTGGAATGAACCAGGTGCGAGAGGGTTCGGATCTCCTCCATCGAGGGCAACTGGTCCCGAAACAGGTTAATCTGCAACTCGGCAGTCTGTTCCATGGATAACGTCTCCAAAAGGCAATACTTGTGTGGGCATCGTACTGGCCCGAGATTTTGACGAACGGGTATTATAGGATTCCCACGGGTTTTTGCAATAGGCATTTTACGGACGGCCGCCGGAGGGGGCGATTCGGCCCTGTCAGGTCGGGCGTCAGGGCGATTCGGACTCCGTCTCCGCAGGCGAGAGAAGGGACCGGCGGGGTTTGGTCCGCTCGACCAGAGCCACCCAATCCTTGTCGGTGTCCTCCTGCGGCTGGCCGATCATCGTTTTGCCCGGACCGGTGACCGAGGCGATCGTTCCCAGTTGCATCGAACCGCCTTGCCGGGGGTTGAACCAGCGAATCTCGAACGTGGCGGACGATTCGCCCAGGTCCAGCTCCGGCGTCCCGCCGGCCGGCAGGTAGATGGCGTAGATCTTGTCGGGGTCGGCCAGACAGTAGTCGTCCTCGGCGGTGGTCAGCTCGTCGTGAGGCGTCATCGTTGCGAACGGCAGCCAGTTGTGGAAGAACTCCAACGCGTATCGCGTCAGGTCCCACATGTGGTCCCGGCTGTGCCAGCTCTCGCAGTTGAGGTCGTTGTTCGTGTAGCTGTATCCGAAGTACCACTCGACGCCCGCGCCGCCGGCCATGAGATTGCCCCAAAGGTGCTTGGTCCGGGCCTCATTATGCCAGTAGTCGTCATTATCGGGCTTTACGCCCGTGTGGGAGGGGCCGATCTCATCGAGGCAGACCAGCCATGGCCGCCCGGCCTGGGCCGACAGAGTGGCCCACTTGAGCGTCTGGGCGTGCGTGTCGTTGGTCTGGAGGGAAGGGCCCTCGAACCATTCATATCCCAGCAGGGGCCCGTAGATCCGGTTGTACTGGCCGGGGAACGTGTGGCAGACCACCGGATGGTCATATGGATCCGTCTCGTGGAAGTACCGGGCGAAGGCCTTCTGCTGCTCGGTGGTGTTGGTGTTCTCCTCCCCCAGGTTCCAGACGACCGCCGGGTGGTGGGCGAAACGGGCGATCAGTTCGCGGTAGTAGAGCTTCCGCTGGAGACCCAGGTTGCCGTCATTCAGCGCCTGGTCGTTCTCCTGTTCCTGGGTGACCACGTGGAGCATCAGACCCAGCTTGTCCATGTGCGTAAAGACGATCTCCCACTGGTCCAGCTTGCTGCAATCGAAGCGGTATCTTTCTGTGGGGCTGGTCCACATCCAAACGTCCTTGCCGTCGCCGCCGTTGAGGTTGTAGGTGAGGAAATAGACGCTGTTCATGCCCTTGGAGGCCAGGTAGTTCAGCGCCCCGATGATGCCCTTGCCCTTGCCGGTGCGCCAGGTGGGGTCGCCGGGACGCCAGTTCTCGATGTGGGGACGGTACGTGTGGATGAATTTGCCGCCCGAGGCTTCGCCTTCCTTTTCGAGTCCGTCGGTGTCGTACGTGCCGTCGAAATCCGCATAGGCCAGGAAGTTCTCCGGGCTGTCGGCCCCGCCTTTGATGAAGTACGTCTTGGTGTGGGCGAACTGCATGTACCGCTGGCCGACGTACTGCAGGAGCCCGCGGGCGCGGAAATCCGAGCCGGTTTTATCGGTCGGTTCGATGATGAACGCTCCGGACGCTCCGTCGAAGGAGACCGACTTGCCGGCCGTCGCGTTGGGGTCGACCGCGACTTCCGGCCCGAACCGGAAAGACGCGACGTAGGTCCAGTGGCCCGGCGTTGGGGGCAGGAAGTGCGCCCGCCACTTGGTTCCGGCTTGGGCTCCGGTCTGTCCGGCGTTGCCGTCGGCGGCATAGTAGCCCGGCGTCACGTACACCTTGTCGCCCTGGGTGAAGGTGACGTTCAGACGGCAGTCGAGGAAGGGGTTGGTTTCACCTTTCTCGCTGAACGGAGGCCCTTCGAACGTCAGCACGACGTTGTGCCACTGCTTGAGTTCGCCGGACACGACGGTTGCGCCCGTGCTGAGGGGACGCGTCGCGCACCCACCCGTCAGGACCAGAGAGACAATCGCCCACAGGATCGATCTACGCCATTTCATATCGAAGCTCCTTCGGTCGTGCGTTGGTTTCGCGGGGACAGGCTCCTCCTGCCCGGGCAGGGGAGACCCGCACGACGCCACGTCATCGAAAGCACATGGTATAAGCCCGTCACGATCCTGACAACAGAATCTCCGAACAAAGAGCACGTCCGAAGCGGTCGCGCAGGGTGAGTTTATCGCATTGCGGCCTCCGGCTGGACGCGAACGAAGCGTTCGCTTGTGGGACCAGACGCGGCATGGGGGCGTGCGACGCCCCCTTTTGTGCTGGTGGCCCGAATGCGTCAAACTCCCGACGCGAAGCGTCGGAATCCGTATCCGTTCGTCCCCGCAATTCCGTGAAGAACCAAAAGAAAAGGCCGGGTCTTGTGGGCCCGGCCTTCGTCGATTCAGACGGTGCATGGCTACCGCGCGTGCGATGCGCGGACTTGTTGGACGAGATCGAGGACCTTCTGATAGGTCACATCCGCCGGGGCCTTGCCGTCCTCGCTGAGCTCCGCCATCGCACCGAGGACCCACTCGTCGAATTCTTCGGCTGTCTCGATCGTGAATTCGGGCTTCACGGTCATGTGCTCGAAGACGAAGTTCCGTGCGAATTCGAGATTCCATCGGTAGAGCATCTCGTACCCGGTCTCCTGGACATCCGCGGGCGGCGTGCCGTCCGGAACATACAGACTCCATTCGGTGAATCTGCCCTGTTCGCGTGTGAAGGCCAGATGGTATCCCGTATAGAGAGGCTCGCTGGAGCCCTCGGCCGGTTTGAGGGCATAGAATTCGATGGGCAGCTTCGGCAAGGGCCCGCCGAACGTCACACCTTCAAGAAGCAGCGCCTGCTTTTCCGCGTCCTTGGGGTCGAAGCTCCGCCATCCGAGAACGATGCTCCCATCCGCCAGAGCAAAGGCCACCTCGGGCCCGCACTTGTAGTGCCACTGTTCGTCTTGAAATCCGGGGAATCCGCCGTCGCCGAGATCCATGGAGTAACCGGTCTGGGGCGAATTGTCCGCTGTATAACCCTCGGGCGGTTCCGGCGAGAATGTGTCCTCGGGCGGCTCGACGTTGTACTCGATGAGCGAATAGTCAGTCGCGACTTTCCATTCACCCGAGTCCATTTTCCGCAGGATCTGGGCCCGCGCCAGCCGGCCAGTATCGGCCGCCAGCCACTGTCTCCATCGGCCGCCGTGGGAATCGTCCGATTGCCAGATGTCGCAGGCGACGCCGTCGATTCGCTCGGCGCCCACCACGATGGAATTGGAAAGCTGCGTGATGTCGCCGAACAGTTGTCCCGAGATCAGCTTCGATGTCTGGCGCACGCCCAGCTTCTGTTGATATTCGCTCACGCGAAAGTACGTGGCCGACCTCCTGGCGTGGTCAATCTGCACCCAGGAAGGACCATCACGGACGATTTCGCATACGACCACCTTGACGCCATCGGCGCCGCTGCCCAGACTCGTTGTGGTGTACCGGGAGCGGGCATTCTTCACGTCGGTCCAGTTGTCGATCGGCGACGGTGGGACCGCGTTGCCGTCGGGCATCGTGAATTCCGGGAAGTAATGCCAGCCCCGCACATGGACGGTGCGGGCCTGCTCGAACTGCCTCGCCAGATCCGTGATGGCGTAGGCCGGCGACGTCGATCCGTCCAGGACGATCAACGCGACGGCGGCCAGCACGAGGATCGCCGCGGCCGTGGCCAATTTGCTGTAACGACTCTTCATGATTCTTCTCCAAATGGAAGCGGGGTTCGTTTTTTCGTTGGTACGGAAACACTCAATCATTTGGAGCGCGCGCTCTTGACGAACTGCCATGTCCTCATCAATCCCGGCGAAGTGCTCCGCCAGCGATGCGTCTTCCTGTTTCAGGGCTTGTATGTAGTCCCGGCAGGGGACGCAGATGCTCAGATGCTCCTGAAGCTCCTGCCGATCCCGCTCGGACAAAACACCCGTTACGAAATCCGCGATCCGACTTCTGAATCCATGGCATTTGTCACTCATGGGTACCCCTTTCGGTCAGCAACTCGTGAAGCGTTTCACGGGCCGCTCGGATGCGCTCGTACGCCAGCGAAGGCGAGATGCCCAGCTTTCGGGCGACGCTCGCGGCGTCCTTCTGCTCGAAGTAGAACATCGTCAGCGGCAGCCGAAGCCTTTCCGGCAGGCGGGCAATCGCGCGTTCGATGTCGTGATTTTCGTGCGACGGGCCGCCGGTCGTCGGCTCCGGCTCGACGGGCAGCTTTCTTGCCCGTTTCCGCCGTCGAAGCACATCCAGGCACAGGTTCTTCGCGATCCGCAGA
>CALMMH010000921.1 GCA_937868145.1 uncultured Phycisphaerales bacterium | reverse complement strand
CGCGCACTTGCGACCGGATGAGCCTGGCCAGGAAGAAGGCCTCGACCACCGTGTGCCTGAGCAACACCAAGAACCTGTCCCTCGCGTGGTACATGTACATGGGCGACAACGACGGGCGAATCGTCAGTTGCGAGGATATGGGCGCCGAGAGAAACGGCAAATTCGTCGGCTGGATCGGCGTCCCTCGCACCGAGACCGGCGCCCTGCTGAGCAACACCCAGGCGGATCCCGCCGTGACCGACGAGGACGAGACCCGGGGCATCCAGGCCGGCCTGCTCTACCCCTACGTCAAAGAGCCGGACGCCTACCACTGCCCCGGCGACAAGGTCCGCGTGAGCCTGTACGACAAGACCCGGGTCTTCGTCAGCTACTCCATCCCCCGCTGCCTCTACTGGTTCTTCGACGAGACCGACTCCCGCTACCAAAAGCAGATCAGGAGATTCGGCGAGATCAAAGCCCCTTCGACCCGCTACGTCTTTGTGGAGGCCGCGGAGACCCGTAACTGGAACGCCAGCCACCATTTCGTCATGGGGGCTCCTGAAGAGACGAATCTCGACACGTGGGGCTGGTGGGGTCCCATCGCCGTCAACCACGGCGACAGCAGCGTCCTGGGCTTCTGCGACGGGCATTCCGAAGCGCGCAGGTGGCGGGACCGCTACACCATCGAACGAGTGGACAAACTGATCCGCACGGGAGCGACGAACTACGGCGTCGATTACCCTCCCGAGGATCAGACGTCGGACATCGAGTACATGGCCGCCGGTTGGGCGTATCGTTACAAGGGCAAGTGACCCACACGAAGGAAAGGAGAGCACGATGAAAAAGGCAACCGCATTGACGTTCCTGTGTCTGTTGACGTCTCTCGGAACGACACGGTTCTCTCCTGGATGGCGAACCCGGACGCCGTCGGCCACGACGTATATCTGGGCGTGGACGAAGCGGCCGTCGAAGACGCGACGACGGCCGACGCGGTCTATCAGGGCCGTCAGGACGCCGCCCATTTCGTTCCGGGCCGCCTGGAACTGGACCAAACCTATTACTGGCGAGTGGATGAGATCCTGGCCGACGGGACGACCGCCAAGGGAAGCGTGTGGAGCTTCGCGTTCGACGGCAACGCCAACGACAACACGGGAGCCCACAACGGCGTCGCAGCCGGAGCGCCGACCTACGCCGAGGGCCAGGTCGGGCAGGCGATCCTCTTCGACGGCGTGCGAGACTACGTCACAACCACAGGAACCTTCGATCTGACGGCCTACACGGCCGCACTCTGGTTCCGCGTGGACGGCGGCGCCGACGCCAGGGACCTCCTCGCGGCCTACAACCCCACGGGCTACCTCTACGGCATCCTGCTGGAGATCACCAGCGACGGACAACTTCGCTATCTGCACCGCTCGCCCGTTGCCGCCACAGGCGGCGCGAACCTCTACAGCAACGCCTCCTACGACGACGGCGCCTGGCACCACGTGGCCATCGTTCAGTCGGGTGAGACGATGACGTTGTACGTCGACGGCCTGCCGGTCGCCTCGGCGGCCGCTTCCCCGTTCGACCTGGCGTTGGAGAAGATCGCTGTGGGCGTGCTGCGTTCGGAGGAAACTCAACGCTTCTTCCCCGGCGCTCTGGACGACCTACACCTGTACAACCGGGCCCTCTCGGATGGCGAAATTGGCTCGCTGGCCGGTCGGACCCAGCCGTTCGACAAACCGTAAGAACCGCATGCAGATCACATCGAGATTTGACGGGGCTCGCGTCCATGCGACGCGGGCCCCATTGCGTTACCGGCTCATTGCTTTGGCAGGATGGCGGCGACATCCGAAGGGGCCTTGCCGGTCGCGGGCCGGTCGAACCTCTGGCGGTACGGCGTGAAACCGGGACCGAAGCCGCCGTGAGCGAGGAAGAACTGGCCGTTCTCGACGCCCATGAAGCGGTCCAGGCGGTCCGCTTTGCCCGTGCCGTCGTGGCTGAACGCCGCGGTCGTCAGCTCGATCCACTGTCCCTGCGAGGTGCGAATCCACTGGTTGCCGTAGAAGGCCTTGCGGAGCAGGTGCCCGTTGGCCCCGCCGAAATTCTCGCTGAAGGAGTACAGGCCGCGCATGTATCCGCCTTCCTTCGGGGCCCTCCAACTGGAGATCAGGAACCACTCCTTCTTGTCCGGATGGAAGTAGTAGCCCGAATAGACCGTGTGCGTCGCGTCGACCGGCTGGCCGGTGACGAGGAACCGCTGGACTTCGCCCGTCTTCCAGGCGTACACGAGGTGGCTGTGCCCGCCGGTTCCCTCGTTGCCGAAATCGCCGGAGTAGACGCCCTCGCCTTTGGCAATCAGCTTGACGCGGTCCTCGTCGGCGACCTTCTTCCGATCGACCGCCTCGCCGCCGCTGTCCCAAACACTGAAGATGATCCGCCGCTCGGTCGGGCTGTTCACCTGCATGCCGAAGTAGCCGCGGTGCCAGCCGCAGGCCATGTAATAAGTCCACAGCGGTTCCTCGACGCCGGTCATCTCGCAGTAGAATGCGGCCACCTCCGCATTCGGGTCCACCGGGTACATCAGGTGCACCGACGCAGCGTTGCGGCGCGGCTTGAGATTGAAGTGCGCGTCCTTCGTCGCCGGACCGTTCAACACGAGAGCGTTGATGTCGCCGCACGCCTGGCCCGGCGGATTGAGCGATTCGAGCGTAAACCGCTGATAGCCCGCCTCGCGAATCTCGAACGCCCCGAAGTCCGCGGTTACGAAGTTCGCTCCGCCGCCCGCAACGGACGCCTCTTTCGACTGTCCTGCGACCGTCAGACGCAGCTTGGATGTCGCCTCCGTCGGCAGACGCAGAGTCACGGAGCAATCGAGCTGCCCCGGTGTGGCGATCTGCCCGAACCAAAGCACCTTGAGATTCGGATCGTTCCAGCCGCGAACGCCGAAACGTTCGGCCACCCTTGCCCCTTCCACATTCGGCTCCAGGTACGCGGTGAACGCGGGCACTCGCAGCGATTCCGTCGCGGCACACGCCGTCCCAACCCAGAACACGACCACACCCAACGTCCAACCCCAGGCATACCTTTTTCGGTTCATACACTCCTCAGTTCCACAGCAGTTCCCCCCGCACGTGCTGAAACCACCATGTCCCCACGTCAGGGACCTACGCATAGCGGGCATGATACACGCATTGAGGCGAAAGGACAACGGACATGTGGAACCAGAACCGTCGGCAGTGGGAGTCGGTCCTAGCGAGGAATCCTACGTCGAAGACTGGGCCATTTGGTGCATTCGCTCTTCCACTTCGCAGCGTCGCTCCAATTCCACG
>CALMMH010000920.1 GCA_937868145.1 uncultured Phycisphaerales bacterium | reverse complement strand
CGCTCCTGGACGTGCACACGGTCAACGAGACAGTCGAGATCTCCACGGTCCAGAAACTCTACGGCTTTCTGCTCGAGACCCTGCAGCGAATCGAGTGACTCGTGGCCCGTGTCTCGTGGCTCGATATCTGTGTCTGGCGCCGGGGGACCGATGGCTGGCAATCCGTCCTCGGTCTTCCGGCATTCGGTTTCTTCGGCAAGCGGAGGAAGCGACGTTCTCGGACTGTTTCTGTTTGTCCCCCCATGCGAGCCCAGGTATCATGACTTGTGGTCTCATGGGATCGACCATCGCATGTGGATTGTGGAGACAAACCGGAACACACTCCCGGCTGGGATTGCTTTGAAAGGGAGACGAGAATGACACGAGCCGTATTTGCAGCCGCCATCGCGGTAATCGTCTTGGCGGCGTTCACGGCGGCCGAAGCCTCGGTCAGGGTGGAAGGCGGATGGGTCGAAGGGACCGCGGTGAACGGGCTCATGGTTTACAGGGGCATTCCGTTTGCGGCGCCGCCGGTGGGCGATCTGCGGTGGCGGCCGCCGCAACCGGTCAAGAGTTGGGATGGCGTTCTCAAGGCCGACGGTTACGCGCCCGCCTGCCCCCAGGTGCAGTTCAGTATCCCCCTTTTCTCCACGGGCCAGACCTCTGAAGACTGCCTCTATTTGAATGTCTGGACGCCCGCTCGATCGCAGCAGGAAAGTCTCCCGGTCATGGTGTGGATCTACGGCGGCGGGTTCGCCATGGGATCGACGTCCGTCCCGTTCTACAACGGCCGGGAACTGGCCGGGAGGGGCGTCATCGTCGTCAGCATCGCCTACCGCGTGGGTCCTCTCGGATTCCTGACGCATCCGGAACTGACGGCCGAATCGGAGCGGAAGGTCTCGGGCAACTACGGCCTTCTCGATCAGATCGCCGGGCTTCAATGGGTGCAACGAAACATCAAAGCCTTTGGTGGCGATCCCCACTGCGTGACGATCTTCGGTGAATCGGCCGGCGGGATGTCCGTCAGCATGCTTGCGGCTTCGCCTCTGGCCAAGGGCCTCTTTCATCGGGCGATCTGCCAGAGCGGCGGCTCCTTCGGCCCGATCCGACGTGCGAACGAGACCGAGGGGATGCAGCTTCTGGCGGATGCTGAAGCGAAGGGCGTGGAGTTCGCCAAGCGGATGGGAGCCGAGTCCCTGGCCCAACTGCGGAAGGTCTCGCCCGACCAATGGCAGAAGGACCCGGCCGCTCAGATGGGCGGCTTCTGGCCCGTCGTCGATGGCTACGTGATCGTCGACGATCAGTATAAACTCTATGAAGTGGGCAAATACAACGATGTCCCCGTCCTGATCGGCACCAATGCGGATGAAGGCTCGATGTTCGCCCGTCCGACGAGCCCCGAGCTGTATGAGAAGAACATCCGGGAGCGATTCGGGCCGTTCTCCGACAGAGTGCTGGATCTCTATCCCGGCAAGACGCAGGACCAGACATTCCGCGGCGCCGCCGACCTCTTTCGCGACGTCGTTTTCGCCTGGCCCACGTGGTCCTGGGCAAGACTCCAGTCGAAGACCGGGACCTCTCCCGTGTTCGTCTACTTCTTCGAGCAGAAGCAGTCCCAGTCTTTACTCGCGATGTTCCTCAAATCCGACGGTGCTTCCCACGGCTCCGAGATCTCCTACGTGTTCAGGCACATCTACCAGGGGGCCTCGGAGGACGACAAGAGACTCTCCGAGACAATGGCCGCCTACTGGACGAACTTCGCCAAACACGGGAACCCCAATGGCGAGGGATTGCCGCAGTGGCCGGTCTTCAACGACCGGGAACCGACCGTGCTGCACTTGCAAAGCGAGCCGTACGTCGGCCCCGTTCCCAACCGGGACAAACTGACGGTGATCGACGAATTCCAGACATGGAGACGAGCCGCCGAAAGCCGACCATAACGTCGATGTCCCGCGGCCCACGACTCGGAGAGGGGCCGTGGGAACGTAGAAGCGTCGATGCGTGGAAGCGCAGAAGCGTGGCGACGAATCCTCTGCCGCAGAGGATGCAAAGAGGGCCGGTTTACAGTTCCCAGATCGCAGTTGGGGATCATGGACCCCAAGCGACGCTCCTCCACCTTCGGTAGGGGCAGGCAACTGACAACTGCGAACCGAGAACTGACAACCGGCCTCTGACAACTTCGCACCGGCGACGCGACAACCGTAGGGTGGGGCTTGCCCCACCGTCCTCTCTAGGTTCCCCTTCTTCTGAGCCCTGCGATCCCGGCCAGTCCGATTCCAACCAGCATCAGGCTGGTGGGCTCGGGCACGGTGGGCGTCGACAGCGTGGAGATCGCGACATTGTCCAGGGCCCAGGGTTCATCCACGAATCCCGAAGTGCCGTTCTCCTGATCCGGCTGGTTCGGAATGCCGGTGAACGTGAAGACCATGTCTCCGCCGCTGTGGTAGAAGTCGACGGAGGGGGTGTACAGCCGACTGCCGATCCGGTTCTGTTCATTGTCGTAGAAGACCAATCCGGAGCCCTGGTCGGTCAACCCGGCGGAGTTGTCGCCGTTCGAGGAAAACCAGCCGGAAACTCTCTCGACGCCGTTGACGGCGAAGTGGAACGTGTCCGGTCCCGTGTTGTTGTTGTCGCCATCCCAGGTGTTGATGGTGTAGAAATCGAAGGTGATGTTGTACCAGCCGGCGGCGTTTCCGCTCAAGGCGAGCGTGGCGGTTTCACCCACCCATTGCTCCGGGTTCGTGCTGTTGTTGTTCCCGTTGAAGTATACGCTGTAATCGAAGCTGTCCGTCGGATCAGCCTGGGCATAGTCGCCGAACAGACCCAGGAAGTGCTCCGGGCTGCCGGCGCTGTCGGAGCCGATCTGCTTGTCCGCCTGTTTGTACGAAGACTGCCAGCCCGCAACGTCATTCGATTCGAAATCATTGACGTAGACCACTCCCGCGAATGCCGGCGTCAGGAAGCACAGAGAGGCGATGAAACACGAGGTGCAAAGCCGCATGAGTCTCCTCCTTTCCTCTGAAGTGATAGAACATTCAACTCTGTCTTATCTTTCGCTTCTCACGAAACGACATGCCATATGACTTCAGACGATGCGTCCAACCGATGGGGATGATTGTATCATCCATGGCGACATCGGGTCAAGCGAGAAATCGGATAATGAGGATATCCGGAGGAAAATCCTTGAAATATGTCGCTCAGACCGCCCCCCGGCGAGCCCAATCGCTGGCGACGCGCGCCCTGTGATCCACGACCCTTGTCCGGGACGACTGGGGTCTCAGCACTCCTTTGTGATCCCTGGTTGCGGCGGGG
>CALMMH010000919.1 GCA_937868145.1 uncultured Phycisphaerales bacterium | reverse complement strand
CCGCGAAGAAGCTCAGCGTCATGTACCCCCAATAATTGCCTTCCTGCGGATCGAACTGGTGAACGGGCAGCAATTCCACCACGGTCACTCCCAGTTCCTTCAGGTACGGAATCTTCTCGATCAGCCCGAGAAAGGTGCCGCGTTTTTTCGCCGCGACACCCGAATTGGCCCGCGCAGTGAAGCCTTTGACGTGCAGCTCGTAGACAATCAGGTCGTGGGTGTGCCGCGGCGGCGGGGCGTCGTCCCATTTGAACGGCTGTTCGTCGCACGGCAGCGCTCCCAACACGGCGCGTCCGTCGTTCGGGCCCGGTTCCTGTGCGGCCTGACGTGAGAAGTCCGGCGGGAAGAACACGTTCTCGGCATACGGATCGAACAGGATCTTCTGAGCGTCGAACCGATGCCCCTGCGCGGGGTCCTGGGGGCCCTGGACGCGGTAGGCGTAGTACTTCGCCGCCGGCGCCGAGTCCTGGGTCACAAACCGATGCCAGATGCGTCCGGTCTTGTTCGTGAGCGGATCGAGACGGAGCTCAAACACAGGCTTGACGAAGTCCCCCTCGCCGTAGAGCAGCAGCGTCACCCCCGTCGCATACCGGGAGTACAGGGCGAAATTCCACGCCCGCTCGACCGGCAGCCACGTCGCTCCAAGCGGCCCGACGCTCCCTTCGTCGCGCTCCCACGATTCCACCGTGCGTAGATGTCCGTACATGCTCATGCGTTCACCATCCTTGCCGACGCCCTGACGTGTCTGCCGTGCACAATTGCGACGTGATGCAGCGGTCTCTACTCCCACCGAAGCTGTTTCAAGTCCTCTTCGGTACGGATGAACTTGACCGTGCCGTCATTGAGCAAGACCAATCCCCCGCGTGGATCGTGATTGTCAAATGTGAAGAGGCCCGGACCGCCGTGCTGATTCCACCCGGCTTTCGTCTCGAAGAGCAGCACCATGTCCGCCGGGGAGTCAGCCCGACAATTCACATTCATGGCGTAGTGGCATTCGCCTTCCTTGCCGGCCGGATGCACGAGCGCTCTGAACTCGATTCCCGGAGAGACTCCAGCCTGATACCGAATGAGAGCATCGCACCATTCTGCCGGGGGAATGTCGGTCTTTTCACGTTCCCAGCAGTCCTTGATATTCCAGTTCAGAGACCACAGATTATGGGCGCATGCTCGACGCATCTGAAATGCGTGGAGTTGTGGCGTCAGCGGCAGGACTTCTGCCATCACTGCACCGCGCCAGCCGAGATAGGAATACGAACCGGAATACCGAAACCCTTGATTGTCATCGAGGATAATTACGACGTCGTGAACCGCGGAGAGAGACGCAACCAGTGCTTCATTGCGAAAACAACTGATGCGTGCAGTCGGACCATACGGCAGCATCTTAGGCGATATCAGCGTTCCAGACGCCACAAATCCCGCAAAAGCTCCGATCTTCTCTGGGTCTTCCACAAGGACTGGTTCAGAACGCGTCACTGAGGCGATTTCTTCCGGACTGAAGAGACTCTTGTCGTCGCCGGAATTCAGCATCACTTCGGGTCCATAGCGAATATCGAGCCTCGTGCACGAATGGAGATCGGGCGGCAACCCTGTCGCGCTATTGGCCGTGGCTGCTGCGTTCGGGTCCTGGCTTCCGCCGCATCCCGAGAGAACAACCAGACACATGAGCATCGCGATCATCAGCCCGCCGACGTCCGCATCTGGCCGGCGCCGGCCGCATCTCCCGTAGGAAATCTCCGCCAACATACTCGCCTCGATATCGTCACAACAACAAAACGAGAGCCCCCGGCGTCCTTTCACGATTGGCGCGCCTGTTGGAGCTCTGATCGTTATTCTACGCGAGCCCGGTTGGCAGATCAATTCCGAGACGTCGGGCTTTCCGCTGAAGAGGGATAGGCTTGGCAGATCAGGACCTGGGGAATGAAGAGCAGGACCACGCCGAGCAGGACCGTGAGCGTCAGGGGCTGCTGACGGTTGGCCGCCGGGGCGCATGGCCGCAGTTGTCCGAGCACCGTGGGCCGGTCGTGTTCGCGGCGTGCGTTTATCGCTTTGGGGGTACCGGCGGAGAGGGAGCACAAACGAATCATCGCCGCACGGAAGAACAATCACACGCCCCGGTCCGCTGGGAAGCTCGGCACATCGGGACCTCACACGGGGTCCCCCACGACCCGCCAGCTCCTCCTCGCACGCGTCCGCCAGGGGGAGCCCCTCGGCACGGACAGACGGTCCGCCCTCTGGGTCAGACTTGGCCCCTCTCTCCGCTGGTACCCCCCAAAGCGCCAAACGCATCCCCTGAATGCAACCAGCCCGCGATGCGCGTGCAGCTACGGTCATGCACCCTTGCCCGGATTCGCTGTCGTGCCGATCTTGACGAGGCGGGCCCCGGACGGTATGATTTGGGTTTTGCCTGACGCCCGGAGTATGTTCTCGCGGGGGCCGGGCATGGCTTTGATGTCGAGAGACTTCAGATGTTGAAGAGAACGAATAACTGCGGCGAGCTTCGGCTGGCGGACGCCGGCAAGAGGGTTACCCTGGCCGGCTGGGTTCAATCGTATCGCGACCACGGGAACCTGGTGTTCTTCGATCTGCGCGACCGCGAGGGCCTGACGCAGCTGGTCTTCGACCCCGAGGTCAAGGCCGAGGCGCATCGGCTGGCCCGCACGGTCCGCTGCGAATGGGTCATCGCCGCCGGCGGCATGGTTCGTCCCCGCGGCGAGGGGCTGGAGAATCCCAAGCTGGCCACCGGCCAGATCGAGGTGGTCGTGGACCAGTTCGAGGTTCTGAACATGGCCAAGACGCCGCCGTTCGAGCTCGACGGGGCGACCAAGACCAACGAGGAAACCCGCTTGGTCTACCGGTACATGGACCTGCGCCGGCCCGAGATGCAGCAGCGGCTCAAGACCCGCCATCAGGTCACGACCCTGGTCCGGAAATATTTCGATTCCCAGGGTTTCTGGGAGATCGAGACCCCCATGTTGGCCAAGAGCACGCCGGAAGGGGCCCGCGACTTCCTCGTCCCCAGCCGGCTCGTGAGGAACGCGTTCTACGCGCTGCCCCAGTCGCCGCAGCTCTTCAAGCAGATGCTGATGGTGGCCGGGATCGAGCGATACTTTCAGGTCGCCCGCTGCTTCCGCGACGAGGACCCTCGCGCGGACCGGCAGGCGGAGTTCACCCAGATCGACGTCGAGATGAGCTTCGTCGCCGTCGACGATGTCATCAGCATGCACGAGAAACTGGTGGCCAAGATCTGGAAGGACATCCTCGGCGTCGACGTCAAGCTGCCGATGCGCCGGATGCCCTACAGCGAGGCGATGGCCGACTACGGCATCGACCGCCCGGACCTGCGGTTCGGCCTCAAGCTCAAGGACATCTCCGACCTCGCGGGCAAGAGCACGTTCAAGGTCTTCACCTCGACCGTGGAGAACGGCGGCGTCGTCAAGGGCTTCTGCGCCCCGGCCGGCGACGCCTACTCCCGCGCCGACATCGAGAAGACGCTCACCGGCCTGGTCATGGACTTCGGGGCCAAGGGCCTGTCCTGGAGCAAGCTCAAGATGGAAGGCTCGACGCCCACGTTCATCGGCGGCGGGCTGGGCAAGTTCTTCACCCCCGAGCAGCAGAAGGAATTGATCGCGCGGTTCGAGGCCAAGGATGGCGACCTGCTCCTGCTCGTGGCCGACAAAGAAGCTGCCGCAAACAAGGCATTGGCGCCGCTGCGGTGCCGGGTTGGACGCGACCTGAAGCTCTACGATCCCAACACGTTCGAATTCGTCTGGGTCATCGACTTCCCGCTGTTCGACTGGAACGCCGACGAGAAGCGATATGATTCCGTGCACCATCCGTTCACGGCCCCGGTCCCGGAGGATTTGGGCAAGCTCGATACGGACCCGCTGCACATTCGCTCGCAGGCCTACGATATCGTCCTCAACGGCAACGAGATCGGCGGCGGCAGCATTCGTATCCATCGCCCCGAGGTGCAGCAGAGGATCTTCGATCTGCTGAACATCACGCGGGAACAGGCGGAGTCGCGGTTCGGGTGGTTCCTGAAAGCCCTCGATTACGGCGCTCCGCCACACGGCGGCATCGCTCTGGGTCTGGACCGGCTCACCATGCTCCTGACCGGAACGGACAACATCCGCGACGTGATCGCGTTCCCCAAGACGCAGCGAGGTCAGTGCCTCCTGAGCGACGCGCCCAGCGAGGTGGATCAGAAGCAGCTCGACGAGCTGAATCTCCGCGTCCAGAAGCATCTGCACGCAATCGAGAATCCGCCCGAGCAGGCGTAAGCACATCTTGTCACAAACAACCCGGGCTCCCGGACGCAAACGCATCCGGGAGCCCGTTCTTTTGCGAGTGCATCGGAGGGGAGTGTGCTTATGCCGCGCTCGGATGCGGCGCCCCGCCGGATGACAGCTCATCAGCCTGGACGCTGGTTCCGTGCGCATCCGTCCAGGAGGAAAGCCGGTTTCGCTCGGCCAGCCTGGCCGCGCGGTGCCTGCGGCTTGGCGGCAGCAGCATTTCGATGGCGCCGGCCGCTGGATCGATCACGATCCACACCAGGAATGTCGTGCCCAGCGTCCCCATGGCGATCGAGCAGAAGAGTCCGCTTGTGTCGGGGACGCCCCCTGTGGTTAGAAGAGCGGGCAAGCCGCCGAGGAAGGGGGTCGAAACGTAGAAACCCAGGTAGCAACTGGAGCTCGTCAACGGATGCTCGATCTCGATGTATCTCGCTCCGTCGGCGCCGCGATAGAGGGCGAACAGATAGAGGCTCACCAGAAGGCACATCACCAAGGCTGAAGGTCCCGACAGGGGAAAGATCTGCCACCATTCGAGTCCCGCCTGACGAAGGGTCGTCGCCAGGAGATAGACGACGCACGACATGAGCCAGAACGTTGCGGCCAGATGGATCCGCTTGAGCAACTTCCTTGCCATCATAGCTCTTCCCCAAACTTCGGGTTTTCTATCGTCGGCCGACGGCATCCCTGCTGCCGGATCGCCAGTGGGCAGCGATTTTACCGGTCCTTTAGAGGGGCATTGTCGCATCCTGCGGAGGACACTTCAATACGGAAAACGCCGATTTTCACTATTTTTGACTGGATTTTTGCAAGACGGCCATTTTGGGAAAATCCAGTTTTTGATATAAGCGCCTCGCAACTCGTTCGGAGGGGGGCCCGGCTGTCCCGGGGCAACGATTGCTCGACTGCCATTGCAAAAGCCTTCCGATCATGTCAAAATGGAGACGCTCCAAAGAGGGCGTGGGCCGTCGTGGGGCGATGGACCCGGCCGCCGGGGGCGGGTGGGAATCGTGGGATGGCTCGTGACAGGAGTCTCCAGGAATCGACGGTAAACCATCGAGAACCTATTCCAGTTGATGCGTATCGATTTCGGCAACATGTTTCAGCGGATTCTACGGGTCCTGCACCTCAGTCCGCTGTCGTTGGACCAGAAATGCCGGCTGATGTTCGGCTCGGCGGTGCTGTTGAGCTTGGCGCTGGCGCTGATGATCCCCTATGCGTGGCTGCGCCAGCTCACCCGCAAGGTGCTTCTGGACACGCACGCCGCCCGGGTCGAGTCCGTGTTGCTGCGGTCGCACTTTAAGCCGGGGATACCGGGCGGGATGAATCTGCCGGAGTTGAACGACCGCGGCACGGCCAAGGATCCGAATGAGCCGGGAATGCTCTGGATCCGTTTCTACAAGGAGCCCGACCGAAGCGCCTTGCCGCCGTTGACCGAACAGCAGACAAAACTGTTGGAGATCGTCAGGGGCAGCACGGATCGGGACGAGATCATATCGTTGAGCCGCTCCGACGGCGTGGTGCAAAGCACGTACGTGCGAGTGTTCCGAGCCACCGAGAGCTGCGTGAGCTGTCACAATCCACAGGGTTCGGCCGGGCCGTTTTCGCTCAACGACAACATCGGCGCCGCGATCCTCCAGACCCGCAGCGTCGGCGGCGACCTGCGGAAAATCGTTTTCATGAACCGCATCTGGACCTTCATGGCCGGCGTCATCGGCGCCACCGGCGCCATGGTGGCTTTCTATTGGATCACGCAGCGGGTCATTCTCCGGCCGATCCGTCAATTGCGGGCTCTGGCCAACAACGTCGCCGAAGGCAATCTGGACATCCGCAGCTCGATCGCCACCGGCGACGAGTACGAGAAGCTCGCGCAGGCCTTCGACCACATGCTCGACAACCTCCAGGCGGCCCAGGAAGGGCTGCGCCAGGCCAACGGCCAGCTCGACGGCAAGATCGCCGAGCTATCCGAGCGGAACCTCGAGTTGTACAAGGCCAACAAGCTCAAGAGCGAGTTCCTGGCGAACATGTCGCACGAGTTCCGCACGCCGCTCAACGCGATCCTCGGGTTCGCCCAGGTCCTGCGGGAAAAGCCCGGCCTGCTCAAGAAGGAGAAGGGTCAGCGGTACGCCGAGAACATCATCACCAGCGGCAACCGGCTCCTGACCATGATCAACGATCTGCTGGACCTGGCCAAGGCCCAGGCCGGCAAGATGGAATTGCACATCGAGCAGGCGTCGGTGTCGCAGATTTGCGAGTCGCTGGTGTCCTCGTTCTCCCTGCTGACGGCCAAGAAACGGATTCGGGTCGGCATGGAGGTGAGCCCGGACGTGCCGTTGGTTGTAACCGACGCCGGGAAGGTGCAGCAGGTCCTGTACAACTTTCTGAGCAACGCCGTGAAGTTCACGCCGGCCAAGGGAACCATCGATATTCGCGCATACATGCTGGGCGATCGGATGGTGCGAATCGCGGTGCGGGACACCGGCTGCGGAGTCCCCGAGGCGGACCGGGACAAGATTTTCGACAAGTTCCGTCAGGGCACCGACGGCTCGCTGACCCGCGAAACGCCGGGGAGCGGCCTGGGCCTGTCCATCAGCAAGGAGCTGGCGGCCATGCTCGCCGGAGTGGTCGGGTTCGAGAGCGAGGTCGGCGTCGGCTCGACCTTCTGGCTGGATATCCCCATCGACGTGAGCAGCGAGAAGAAGGCGCCCGCCAAGAGTCCCAGCGCGGCGGCGATCTGAGAGCCAAGTGAGAAGTTTGAAGTGAGAAGTTTGAAGTGGGGGACGCCGCCCGACCGTGGCGACCTCAAGACACTTTCCAAGGAGAATTCCATGCGACTTGAGTCCACGAGAGCCGTGTTTGTCCGACGATCCGTCGTCTTCTGCGTTCTTGTTTTCTCCGGTCTCGCTGCCGGCGCGCAGCAGACGCATCCTTTCTCGGTTCTTGACATGCTGGCGATGGACCGGATCTCGGATCCTCAGGTCTCGCCGGACGGTCGGCTGGTCGCCTTCGTCGTCCGCGAAACCGATCTGGAGGCCAATCGAGGGCGGACCGACCTGTGGCTTGTCCCCACGACCGGCGGCGATCCGCGCCGGCTCACGGCATCGCCGGAAGCCGATTCCAATCCGCGATGGTCGCCGAACGGCCGGACCTTGTGGTTCCTGTCGAGCCGGTCGGGATCGTCTCAGGTGTGGAAGATCGCGGTCGACGGCGGCGAGGCTCAGCAGGTGACCGAGGAACCCCTGGATGCGGGCAATTTGCACGTCTCGCCGGACGGAGCGTACGTCGCCTACACGATGGAGGTTTTCCCGGACGCCAACGCGGCCGAGACGAAGAAGAGACTCGACCAGCGAGAGAAGGCCAAGTCCTCCGGGTTGGTTTATGATCGTCTCTTCGTGCGGCACTGGGACGTGTGGGAGGACGGCCGGTGGTCGCACGTGTTCGTCAAGCCTGTCGCCGGCGGCCGGGCCGTCGACGTGATGCGCGGCATGGCCGCGGACACCCCGTCGTATCCCTTCGGCGGGCCCGAGGAGATCGCGTTTACGCCCGACAGCAAGGGGATCGTCTTCTCCACGAAGGATGTCGGCCGCGAGGAGGCCTGGTCGACGGACTTCGATTTGTACTATGCCCCGGTCGATGGTTCGCAGTCGCCCAAGTGCCTGACGCAAGACAATCAGGCTTGGGATTCCTATCCGGCTTTCTCGCCGGACGGCAAGACGCTCGCCTACCTGGCGATGGCCCGGCCCGGCTACGAAGCGGACCAGTTCCGCATTGTGCTGCAGGAGTGGCCGCAGGGCCGCAAGCGTCTGCTCGCGGAGAACTGGGACCGCAGCGCTTCGTCCATTGTTTGGTCCGCCGACGGCTCGCAGATCTTCGCCGCCGCGGGGAACACGGGACAAGAGTCCCTGTTCGCCATCGATGTCAAGGACGGCAAGGCGCGAACGATCATCAAGGAAGGGACCGTCCACAGCTTCGACATCGTGAACGATCAGATCGTCTACGCGTTGAGCACGCTCAGTCGTCCCGCCGAGCTCTATCATACGTCGACGACCGCCTGGCAGCGGCCAGGGCAAGGTAGCGTCCGGCAACTGACGAATCTCAACGCGGCAAAGGTCGCAGCGACCCGCATGGGCGACTCTGAGCAGTTCAGCTTCCTCGGCTGGAACGACGAGACCGTGTATGCTTACATGGTCAAGCCGGCGGACTTCGATCCGGCCAAACGGTATCCGGTCGCGTTTCTGATCCACGGCGGGCCGCAGGGCTCGTTCGGCAACGTGTTCCATTACCGATGGAATCCGCAGACGTACGCCGGGGCCGGCTATGCGGTGGTGATGGTGGACTTCCACGGCTCCACCGGTTACGGCCAGGCGTTCACCGACGCCATCGGCGGCGATTGGGGCGGCAAGCCGCTCGTGGACCTGCAAAAAGGACTGGCTGCCGCGTTGGAACGCTATCCCTGGATGGACGGCGACCGCATCGGCGCTCTGGGCGCCTCCTACGGCGGGTACATGATCAACTGGATCGCAGGTCAGTGGCCGGACCGCTTCCGTTGCCTGGTCAATCACGACGGCAGCATCGACGAGCGGATGTCCTACTTCGACACGGAAGAGCTGTGGTTCGCCGAGTGGGAACACAAGGGCACGCCGTGGGACAACCCCGTCGGATACGAAGAGCAGAACCCCGTTCGTTTCGTTGACCGGTGGAAGACGCCCATGCTGGTCATCCACGGCGGGCAGGATTTCCGCGTTCCCGAGACGCAGGGCCTGGGCACGTTCAACGCGTTGCAGCGTCGCGGCATTCCGAGCAAGCTTCTGTACTTCCCGGACGAGAATCATTGGGTCCTCAAGCCGCACAACTCGATCCTGTGGCACGAAACAGTCTTCGGCTGGCTCGACCAGTGGCTCAAGAAGCCGTAAGGGGGGTCCCGCGTCCGATCTGTCCTATTGGTCCTATTCGTCCCATAAGACCTGTCGGACCAATAGGACGAATAGGACTGTAGACGCGGCGGCCCGGGCTCGGTACAATGCCTCACTGTTTTACCGTGCTATGCCGGGGGTGTCCTGCGCCGAAACGCTCCTGTGTATCGGGTTCGGGCCTGCGGATGGCGCGATAGTTTCAATGGGCATGGTTGGATCAGAGGCTTGCAGTGGCGGAAAAAACCACCAAAAGAACGTCGAAGTCGGGGGCATCTGCCACTGGGGGGCAGGGTGCATCTTCGTCGGGTTCCGATTCGGGGGGCAAGGGGGCTCGCGGCAAAGGCGACGGGACGCTGATCATGCGCAGCATGCCCGAGGACCTGGGAGCCGAGGCCGCCGTCCTGGGCTCGATGATCATCGATCCCCGCTGCATCGGCGACGTCATCGAGACGATCGACCGCAACGCGTTCTATCACAGCGAGCACCAGATGCTCTTCGACGCGGTCATCAGTCTGTATGAGAAGAACCACGGCGAGGGCATCGACGGATTGCTCGTGCGAAACGAGCTGGAGCGGCGCAATCAGTTGGACGCCGTCGGCGGGACGGAGTACCTCCAGCGGGTGATCGAGACGGTCCCTTCGTCCGCCAGCGTTCAGTACTACGCGGACATCGTCCGCGAGAAGATGCTCATGCGGGAGACGATCGCCGCGGCTACGGAGATCCTCAACGAAGCCTACGACGAGAGCGGGGACGCCGCCGAGAAGCTCGACGCCGCCGAGCGTCGAATCTTCGCCGTCACGGACAAGCGCATCACGAGCAACGCCGTGGCCCTCAAGGACCTGGTCACCAAGGCCTATGAGACGATCGAGAAACGAGAAGGAACCCACGTCACCGGGCTTTCCACCGGTTATTACCAACTGGACGACATGACCTGCGGCCTGCAGAAGGGCGAGATGATCATCATCGCCGGTCGGCCCAGTATGGGCAAGACTGCCTTCGCGCTGAACATGGCCGAGCACGTCGGAATTTCCGATAAGATCCCGACCGCGATCTTCTCGCTGGAAATGGGCAAGCAGCAGTTGGCCGAGCGATTCCTGTGCAGCTACAGCGGGGTGGATTCCCAGCTCGTCCGCAAAGGGATGCTCAGCACCGAGGACTACCAGAAGCTGGTGGAGGCCTGCGGCGTGATCTCGGAGGCGCCGATCTTCATCGACGACACGTCGGCGCTGACCCCCCTGGAAATACGGGCAAAGGCCCGCCGGCTCAAGAGCGCCTACGGCATCCGCTGCATCGTGGTGGACTATCTCCAGTTGATGAATGTCGGCTCGGGCAAGGTGGAGTCTCGCCAGCAGGAAATCTCTGTGATCTCGCGGTATCTCAAGTCGTTGGCCCGCGAAATGGACGCGCCGGTCATCGTGCTCAGCCAGTTGAACCGCGCGGCCGAGGGCCGGGAAGACCACCGCCCGCGGATGAGCGACCTTCGCGAAAGCGGGAGCATCGAGCAGGACGCCGACGTTGTGATGCTGCTGCACCGCGAGGACTATTACCATCGCGGAGAAGAGGCCTACGAGCCCGACAACACTGCCGAGGTGATCATCGCCAAGCAGCGAAACGGGCCCACCGGCATGGTGAAACTGACGTTCCGGGAAAAATGCACTCGATTCGAGAATATGTCGCAGATCGGGCAGGAAGCAGTGCCGTTTTAATTGTTGATGGATGATTGAACTATGCAGGACGCTACCTTCATTCTTCTTGTGTTGTGCCTGGTCGGGTCAGCCGGCGCTGGCAGCGCAGCCCAGACAAGCGATCCCAATCAACAATCCACGATCAAAAATCCACAATCCCCTGGGATCATCAAATCGATCGAGTTCGAGGGCAACGAGAAGTTCAAGGGCCACGTCCTGCGCGAGCGGCTGGGCTTCGAGCTCGGCGACCGCCTGGATCCGTTCCTGGCCGAGGGCGGGCGGCTGACCATCGTGGAGGTCTACCGCAAGGTCGGCTACTCCTCGGCCGAGGTCTCGCTGGACAGGGACCAACTCGCCGACGGCCATCTGCTGTATCGCATCGAAGAGGGCCCCCGCGTCCAGATCGGCAGCATCGAGTTCGAGGGCAACGACACGTTCGGCGACGGCACCCTCCGCCAGGTGATCAAGATCAAGGAAAAGAAGTGGCTGCTCTGGCCGTTCTACTTCACGGAAGAAGCGATCGAAGAGGACGTCGACCGGCTCCGCGAGTTCTACTACGGCCAGGGATATCTCAACTACAAGATCGAGGCCCACAACGAGCTGACCGGCGACGGCGAGCGGATGGATGTGACGTTCGTCATCGAGGAGGGACCGCTGTATCACGTGGCCCAGATCAGCTTCAACGGCAACACGCACTTCACCGAGGAGCAGTTGCGCGCGGATCTCGAGCTGCACGAGGGCGAGGTCTATCTCAAGGCCGTCGCCGACCGGGACGCCCGCAAGATCGAGCAGCGGTACCGCGAGATCGGGTACGTCGACGCCGAGGTTCGCCAGAGCGTGAAGTTCACTCCCGAGGTGGAGGAGTATCTCGTCCACGTATCGATCGAAATCAAGGAGGGCCGCCAGTTCCGCATCGGCCGCATCGACATCACGGGCAACGAGACCACCAAGGACAAGGTGGTCCGGCGGGTTCTGGACGAATACGATTTCACCCCCGGGGAACTTTACAACGCCAAGGTCGCCCCGAAAGAAGGCAACGGACGTCTCGAGAAGTACTCGCAGCGGGCCGCCAGCGCCGACCAGGTCCTGATTCGCCCGGTTCCCCCGGAAGACGGAGACCCGAACCGCAAGGACGTCCGCATCGACCTCGAGGAGGGCATGACCGGAATGATCCGCCCCGGCGTCGGGTTCAGCAGCGACAACGGCGTGATGGGCCAGCTCATCTATCAGCAGCAGAACTTCGACATCACAGACGTGCCGGAGAACTTCGGCGAATGGTTCACGCCGTGGCGGACGTTCCGCGGGGCCGGAGAGCGGTTCAGCGTTCGGCTTGAGCCCGGCACCCGGTATAGCCAGTACTCCGCCAGCTTCTCCGATCCCTACTGGCGCGACGAGCCCATCACGTTCAACACCCTGGGCCAGAGCTGGAAGCGGTTCCGCGAAAGCTACGACGAAAAAAGGCTCAAGGGCGCCTTCGGATTTGAAGAACGCCTGGACGAACAATGGCGGCGAAGCATCGGCTTTCGGGCGGAGAACGTCGGGGTCCACGATCTGGATTATGACGCTCCGCAGGAGATCCGGGATTTCCACGGCGACACCCAATTGTTCGGCGTCCGGTTCGGCGTCGGGTTCAGCGGCGTGGACGACATCTACGATCCCAGCCAGGGCCAGAGCATCAACGGCTTCTACGAGCAGGTGACCGGCGACGACGCCTTCGGAATCCTGGAAGGCAGCTACACCCGCTATTTCACTCTGCACGAGGATGTGCTCGGCCGAAAAACGATTCTGGCGGGCAAGCTGCTCAGCGGCACCATCGTCGGGGAAGCGCCGCCGTTCGAGAAGTTCTACGCCGGCGGCACCAGTCGCTACGGCATCCGCGGCTTCGAGTATCGCGGCGTGAGCACTCGCGGCTGGCAGACCAACGTGGCGAATCCCGAACGGAAGGACCCGGTCGGAAGCGACTGGGTCTTCCTGGCCGGGGCGGAAGTCACGGTCCCGCTGGTCGGCGAGAACTTCGGTCTGCTGTTGTTCACGGACAGCGGCACGATCGACACGGGCAGCTACCGTGTCTCGATCGGCACCGGCCTGGAGATCAAGGTCCCGCAGATCTTCGGCAACACGCCGATCCGGTTCGAGATCGCCGCTCCGCTGCTCAAAGACGACGAGGACGAGACGCAGGTCTTCAGCTTCTCCGGCGGCGGCATGTTCTAACGGTGGAGCGGATCCTATTCATCAGAAACTTGGCTTTGGAGAATACGAGAAAGGGTTTTTATGAACGGCAAGATGGCGGTAGGTGGGTTCTTGGTATGCGTGATGCTGTCCCTGGCTGTGATGGAGTACGGACATGCGGCGTCCCCGGCGACGGGCCCGACGCCGAAGGTTGGCGTCGTCAGCATGCGGGAGGTGTTCAAGGCCTCCAGCAAGCACAAGCAATACAGCGCAGGAGCCATGGCCCGGCAGTCCTACGCCAGGACGCAACTGGACGGTCTGAGGAAGGATGTCGAAGGCGAAGAGGCCGAACTCAAGGCTCTCAAGCAAGGAACCCCCGACTACACGCAGCAGTTGCAGGTCGTGTTGGAAAAGCGGGCCAAGGCCCAGAGCCAGCAGGAGTTCCTCAAACAGCAATCCATGCTGGAGGATAAGAAGTGGCTCGAAGACCTCTACCAGGCGTTCGCCAAGGCGACCAAGAATCTGGCCCAGGAGAAGGGCTTGGACATGGTCCTGGAGAGGACCGAACCGGAATTCCCGGTCCCCAGCGACGAGCTGATGACCACGCTGTACATGCACAAAGTCCTGTACGCCGGCGGATGCGTCGATCTGACCGTCGAGGTCACCGCCCGGCTGGACGCCGATGAGACGTTGAAACCTTGATGCGGACTTCAATTCGGGAACGCGGATGATTTTCACGATTCATGAATTAGCCGAACAGCTCGGGGCCGCCCTGGTCGGCGCGCCCGCGGGTCGGGAGAGCCGGATCGACGGGATCATGCCGATCGAGGCTGCCGGCCAAAGCGATGTGACGTTCGTCACCGACGCCAAGCATCAGGCGGCTCTGGCCAAATCGCGCGCCGCCGCGGTGATCGTGGCCAAGCCCATCGACGGGTTGCCCATGCCGCAATTGCAGGTCAAGGACGTCAACGCGGCTCTGATCGCCACGCTGACCGTCTTTGCCCCGAAGCTCAAGCCCGCCTCCGAGGGGGTGGATGCGTCGGCCCGGATCGGGTCGGGCGTCCAATTGGGCTCCGGAGTCAGTGTCGGTCCGTTCGTCGTTATTGACGATGGTGTGCAGATCGGAGCCAATACAACTATTGCACCGGGATGCCAAATCGGGCAGAATACGCGGATCGGGTCGGATTGCCGCCTTGACGCCAACGTCGTAGTGTATCACAGCTGCGTGCTGGGTAATCATGTGATCATCCAGGCCAACAGCACGATCGGGTCCGTTGGGTTCGGTTACGCCTTCATCGACGGGGCGCACAGGCTAATTCCCCACAACGGAGGGGTGATTCTCGAGGACTTCGTCGAGATCGGGGCCAACAGTTGCGTTGACAGGGCGAAATTTGGCAATACGATAGTGGGCGCCGGCACCAAGATCGACAATCTGGTGCAGGTCGCACACAACGTCGTGATTGGAAAGTGTTGTCTGATCGCGGCCCAGGCCGGCGTGGCCGGCAGTTCCCGTCTTGGCGACGGAGTGGTTCTGGCCGGGCAGGTCGGGCTGGCCGATAATATCGAGATCGGCGCCGGTACGATGATCGGAGCCCAGGCCGGCGTGATGAGCAATGTGGGACCCGGGGAAAAACTCGCCTGGACGCCGGCGCTGGATGTCCGAGAAGCGGTGAGGGTGGTCGCGCACGTCCTGCGTCTGCCGAAACTTTCGCAAGAGCTCAAGCGCCTAACGGCGAAGGTAGATAAACTTGAAGCTTCAGAAAACGATAAAGGATGAGGTCAAGCTCGTCGGCAAAGGCCTCTTTGGCGGCCAGGACGCCACGGTGACGTTCCGCCAGGGTCCGGAGGACGCCGGCATCGTCTTCGTGCGGACCGATGTTGCCAGTGCCGTTCGCATTCCGGCGGTTGCTCCGAGCATTGCCGAACGCAGCCGTCGTACGAGCATCAAAAAGGGCGATGTGAGCATTGAGACGGTCGAGCACTGCCTGGCTGCGGTCCGTGCCTTGGAGATCGATAATCTCACGATCGAGGTCGAAGGACCCGAGTTGCCCTCCCCCGATTGCAGCAGTGCCGAGTACGTCAAGATCCTCAAAACCGCCGGCGTTGTCGAGCAGAAGAAACCGC
>CALMMH010000918.1 GCA_937868145.1 uncultured Phycisphaerales bacterium | reverse complement strand
CTTCAGATGCTTCACCTTCTTCGCCACTGTGGCAGCAGAGATGTCCTGGCCCGAGCAGTATTGGATGAACTGCTCCCCATGCCTGTACTGCACTTCCTGCACGTCGATATCGCCCACGCACGCGACGAAATCGTTCATCGATCTCGCCGTTTCCTTAAGGGTAGTGGCGCGAACTTGTCCTTGCGTGCGTGCGAGGCTATCTCGAACGAAGTCCGTGAGTTTCATCGACATCGGATCGGCAATGTTCACCCGCAGCTCCAATTCCTTCTCTTGCCTTTGGCGTTCGGCCTGACGCTTGTCGGCATGACCGAGAGAAACCTGACGGCGTTTCCCACTCTGGTCCACGTAGTCAAGCATATACCGAAAGGATTTCCTATCACGCGAGGGCCTCATCCTAAGCCTTACCAGCTCTTTCATGTTGAACCTCCTTTCCGATGCTGGCCGAGGGCTTGGGTTGGTCCAAACCCACTATACCAGAACGGGGTCTCATTGACCACAAGTGACGTGCTGCTGGAGCCACTGCCGCACGGAATCGGCTGGGTACACAGTTTTGCCACACAGATGGATCCGTGGCAGGCCATGTCTGCGTTTGAGGTTCTCGATCACGTGTCGATGGTTCGTGGCAGTGCTGATCTCTGGGATGCGGAGAAACCGGATAAGTTCGTCCTCGGTCATAACGGTGGGACAGACGCCAAATCCACCGTTCGGGCTTGGCAGGATGGCTGCCAACTCAGGGTACTCCTGGGTGCTGTTCATGGTGGTTCCCTCGACTTTTTTGTCTGGTATCGGCCAGAATGGATGACCATGGGAGGAAGACGCGGTGACAATGGACAGATCTGACGGAGAGCGAATGAGGGCCAAGGAGGAATCCAATGCTTGTGCCTGGTCGCGTGTCTACTGGCGGCTGGCGGGGGTCTTCGGTGAAGACGGCAGCTGGAGGCGGATGTCCTGGGATTGGCTGAAGGGACCAAGGGGGCCTATGTCGCCGGTGGTGGTGACATGAGAGACGTGGGCTTCGGCGGTGCGGGATGGATCGTTGGACGTAATAGAGAGGCCAACGTATGCTGTCTCGCCTGAAGGAATCTCCGCAGACATTTGCTGATTCGGATCGCTATCCTGTATTGCTTCCCAGTTCACGCCATCACCGGAATGCTGTGCGGCAAAGAGGTTCCCCCGGCGGGTGAGCCTTATCCAGTGGGGAAGCGTAATGTTGTTAACGGCGGAACTGCTGTGTGCAGCGCCGAGTTCGACGTCGCGGTGCTGGAAGGCGACCTCACCGAGCGACGTGATGGCAACGGATGCGTGCGGGGACATGGGGGTCAGAGTGTCGCGGATGGTCAAAGCCACCTGTGTTGTGTAGTGAACCGGTGAGATATTCTCAATCCTTGCTGTGACCGAGCCGTCGCCGTGCAGCTTCTTATAGGCGAAGTGCAGATCGTCACACACGTGCCACATCTCGGAACTGGACTCAGGGTAACTAAAGTCGAGCTCTCTCTCGATTATCCAGGGGCAAGCCTCAGGGGCTGTCAAAGTATACGTATCAGTCCCAGGGTCATGGCGGACACTTCCCGAAATCATGGGTGTGTGCTGGTGCGTCGCAGATTGATGCGCGTATGCCGTATTCAATGTGGCGAGCCACTTGTGGGCCTCCTGGGGCTTGCCCCAAGCCGCGTACAACGCGATCAGGCCTCTTGTCGTGCCTAACGTGTGCGGATGGTCCTGCACAAGTTCATTACGTCGAATCTCCAGCGCCTTGAGATGAAGCTTCTCTGCTTCTGCGTACCGGCCTTGCCTCTGACGCAAGGCCGCGAGGTGATGCATGACATCGGCGGTGCGTACCGTCTTGCTGGTGACGGCAACCTCGGCGGTAGTGGCAGTGAAGTCCGCCGCGTTGGCCAGTTGCCTGTCGGCTTCCTCGTATCGACCTTGCTCCTGGTACACCGTTGCCAGCTCGATCCGGGACAACCAGGTGAAGGCGTGTTTCTCGCCATAGGATGCCAGACTGACCGTCAGCGCTTTGTTCAGCCAGTGTTCAGCCTCGTCATACCGTTTCTGCCACAGGTAGAAGGAACTGAGATAGGTCAGGATCGGGACAGTGACCGGCCGCTGTGAGCCGGCCGCTTGTTCGTCTCTGCGCACCGAATCGAGCAGCAGCGTTTCAGCGTCGGCCGTCAGTCCCTGGCGGGCATAGTTCTCCGCCAGCGCAACCATGTTGTGAAATGTACCTCCACTGACTTCACCCCAAGCGTCTCGTGAGACGGCCAAGGCATTGTTGAGGAGCTTGCTGGCATCTTCGTATCGGCCCCTTTGGCTATACAGCCGGCCCAACAGAGCGGTCGGATACCCTACCCACGGGTGCGCTGGCTTGAGCACTCCCTGGGACAGTCTCAAGGCGTCTTCCAGAATGCGCTGGGCGTCGGCATCCTGGCCGTGAAACAACAGGGCGCTGCCGTAGTAGAACATGCACTCCAGAGTAATTCTGTCCTTGTCCCCCCGCGTACGTCGGGCGGTCTCGTAGGCCTCCGCCAAAAGCGACACAGCCCGCTTCGCCTCTCCATTGCCGTAACAGGCCCAGCCCAGCCACCCCATGGTCTGCAAGGTGCCGGGATGCTCTGAACCCAGAAAGCGGCGCTTGTGCTGCAGGGATTCCGACAGGTATCGTTCTGCCTCCAAATACTGCCATTGGTGCCAGTACATCTGGCCCAACTGGTCCACAACCTCGAGCGTGCGCTGATCCTGCCTGCCCAACTCGCGTGTGAAGATGTCAAGCGACCGCCTCAGGTGAAGTTCTGCATCGTCGAAACGATTCACTTTGAGATAGAGAGCTCCGAGCGTCTTTCGGATTGATGCTTCCTGCAGCGGCGTATCGCCGAACTTGCCTGGCACTTTCTTTGAGGCAGCATCGAGAAAGTCTCCGATCGTGATCTGCTGGCCCCCAAGATCCCAGCCATCGAATGTGCCGAAAACGTCCTCCTGCAGGAATTCGGCTACGGTGGTCGCCTCATCGCGGGCACGCTGAGCCCGGAAAGCGAAAGCCAGCGACACGATGATGCCGGCCAACAGGACCGTGAGCACAGCCGCAACCCCGCTGACCAAGGCTCGATGGCGGCAGACGAATTTGCGGGCCGTGTAGACCAGACCAGGCCGGCCTGCCGTAACCGTCTCATGGTTCAAATACCGCAGAATATCCGCGGCGAGCTCGCCGGCGGAGCAATAGCGACGCGTGCGATCTTTCTCCATCGCCCTGAGAGTGATCCAGTCCAAGTCACCCCGCAGAGTCCGTTGCAGTTGTCTGATGTTCATTCTTCTCTGTTGGGCCGACCGGGTCGATTCCTCCATCCCGGTCCGGCTCAGCTTCGTGCTTGGTGTCTGGGGGTCTTGCTCACAGATG
>CALMMH010000917.1 GCA_937868145.1 uncultured Phycisphaerales bacterium | reverse complement strand
GTGATGAACAGCGTGTCGCGGTCCTTGCCGCCGAAGGTGACGTTGGCCGTCCAGCCCTTGTCGATCGGGATGTGGTCGATCTGCACGCCCTCGGGGTTGAAGACCGTGACGCCTTTGCCCGTCAGGTAAACGTTGCCCTCGATGTCGATCGTCATGCCGTCGGAGCCCATCGAACAGAACAGTGTCTTGTCCGAGAGCGTCGCGTCCGGATTGATCTTGTATCGGTAGGTCTTCCCCGCCCCGATGTCGGCGACGTACAGATACCGTCCGTCCGGCGTGCCGATGATGCCGTTGGGCTGCTTGAGATCGGTCGCCACGCGGGTCAGCGACTTGCCGTCGGGAGACAGGTAGTAGACGTGCTGGCCGTCCTGCTGCATCGCGGGGTCGCGGGTCCAGTAGTCCCGTTTGTAGAGCGGATCGGTGAAGTAGACGCCGCCGTCGGGATCGATCCAGAGGTCGTTCGGGCCGTTGAGTCTCTTGCCCTTGAAGTCTTTCAGGAGCACGGTGACTTTGCCTTTCGGGTCGATCTTCCAGAGCTCGTTTTCCATGTCGGCGCAGGCGTAGAGGTTGCCTTCCTTGTCGAAGAACAGGCCATTGGAGCGGCCGCAGGGCTGAAGGAAGGTCGTCAGTTTGCCGTCCACGGACCACTTGCAGATTCGGTCGTTCGGCTGGTCCGTGAAGAAGACATTGCCCTCGGCATCGGCCGCGGGGCCCTCGGTGAACTTGAACCCGTCGGCGACCAACGTCGCTTTCTCGCCCGGCGGCACGACGCCTGCGGGCTTGGCTTCTTCCGCGATCTTCACCAGCTCGATCCCCTCATCCTTGCCCAGGTTTCGGGAGTATTGCCGATCCTTGGCGTTGTTCCAGTGTTCGTGCACACCCAGACTGGCCCGCCGCACGGTGTTGCCCTGGTGGTCCGGGTCGTAGAACGTGCCGGAGGGCGGGTTGTCCACCATCGCCGCTTCGTGCAGGTAGTCGTCCGTGCCGCCCATGCGCGAATACTTGTGAAGCGGCGTCTCGGCCTGGAGGATGTCCAGACCCACCGAGTCGATCGCCACCGGGTCCTGCGAGGCGAGGAAACTCGATGTCCAGTCGTTGTTGAACGGCTCGGATTGGAATTTTCGCGGCTGGTGCTCGACGTAGTGGAGGCCGCCGTAGAGGCCGTCGAGAAGGTAGAGCATCGTCTTGCCGCCGATCTGCGAGTGGCCCATCAGGTCGACCAGGGTCCTGTACTTGCCCGGACTCTTGTCAAAGTCCTTGTGCATGTCGTAGTAGCCCTTCTCATACGGTACGCGAATCAGCGAGCCGTAGTGATTCTTGGCGCAGAGAGTGACGCCGGCGCTGGGATGGGCCTTCAGATTGGCCAGATTGATCATGTACGCGGCTTCGACGTACGCGGCCGGCACATAATCCTGCTGGCAGCCGGTGGGCCGGCAACTCCAATAGAAGGGGACTTGGGACAGGCCCATCTTCGTCCGCCCGGAACCGCCTTGGCAATCGAGGTAGACCACGTCCGGGAACTGCTTGTGCAGCATGTCATAGTATTCTTTTGCGAAGTAGCCCAGCCCGTCGCCGATCGCGACATCCGACGGCTTCACGCCTGCGGCTTGCGTGAGTTGCCTGAGCAACGCGGCCATCATCTGCGGCGACGTGTTCATATAGTCCACCCAGTCCTGTAACGCATAGGTCTGGGGATTCACGGCGTCGGTGGTTCGGA
>CALMMH010000916.1 GCA_937868145.1 uncultured Phycisphaerales bacterium | reverse complement strand
GACGGCGCGCGATTGTGCGGTTCGGGCGCTGGGTTCGAATCCGAACAATCCCTCGCTGTTGGTGGCCAGGGGCAGGGCGGAATTGGCGATGGACAACACGCAGATGGCCGTGGAGCTGACTCAGCTCGTTCTGGGCAAGGATCCCAACAATGTGGCGGCGATCGATCTCTTCGTCACGGCGTCTTTGAACGCCAGGGACGCGTCGCTTCTCGATCGAGCCAGGACGTTCCTGGACTCCCGTCTCACGGGCGAAACGGGCAATGAGCATCTGCTGCTGCAATGGGCGCATGTCACGACCCAGTTGAAGCAGCCGCAGGAGGCGATTCCCCGTTTGACGGCCTACTGCCAGACGCCACAGGGAAGCAGCAGCGTCAATGCGATCGTCACGCTGGCCGATCTGCATCGGATCGGCGGCAATCTCCAGGAGGCGGAACGAATCCTAAAGGAAGCGTCGCAAGCACATCCCGACGATCTTGCGGTGATCCACGCCCAAAGTGTGTTGTGGGTGTCGCAGAAACGATACGACAAGCTTGAAGGCGTCAGTTCTCTCTATCTGGCCGCGAAGAACCAGGACTCGGCGGTTCTGACGACGGCGGGATCGCTGATGGCTCTGCTGGAGCCCAGGAGTCTGAAGGAAGAAGGCGTGAAGCTTTTTGAGCGCGCTGTTGAGTTGGCGCCGACATCGGTTGATGCTCGTGCGGGCCTGGCCTCGACGGTCTACCAGCTTGGAGACGCCGAACGTTCCAAGAAGGTCTACCGAGAGACGCTCGAACAGCATCCCAGAGAGGTCCGTCTCCTGAACGATCTGGCATGGATTCTCCAGGAACACGATCGCGACTACGCAAAAGCGTTGGAGTTGGCGGATGAGGGGCTTCGCATCGCGCCGAACAATCTCAACTTGTTGGATACGCGAGGCACGATCCTGGCCAACATGCCGGGACGGTTTGCCGACGCCAGACGCGACTTCGAAAAACTGGCGAATTTGGCTCCGGCCGACAGCGTCCGCAAGGCGAAGGCTCTCCTGCAACTGGGTCGCGTCTGCGTGAAACTCAACGACTCGGCGACGGCCAAACAGCATCTGACAAACGCCCTCAATATGGACCGACAAGTGAATGTTTTTAGCCCGGAGGAAAAGGCGGAGATTCAGCGGCTCCTCGAATCGGGGGGCTCCAAGTAGTCGCAAGAACAAAGCGGCCGGCATGATGGCGTGCATGCCCTGCACGACATGACGGCTCTGCACGGCGGATCGGACTTGCACGAAGTTCCACCGATCCGGCCGGATCCTCAACAGATTGGACAAGGGAGGGACGGTTTTGCCGCCCCTCCCTTTCTTTTTGCGCTCGCAGTCCAGGCGAAAGCCGTTTTCGGTCCGACGGCAGGCAAAATCCCTCTTGCCGCTCGGGCCGATCTATGTGAAACTGAACGCCTCGGATGCCGCGGAGCGGCGTTGGCACAAGGCCTTGGAGATGGATCAGGCAAGAAGATGGGACTACGCTGGAAGAACGGTCGAAAATCAACAGAGGCATCGGCTGCACGAACGCCGGGCATGCGTCCGCACACGGAGCCCTTCGACAACAAAAAAGATGCTCTTCTGCTGGCGGGGGACCAGGCGATTGGACAGAAGGGCCATGGGCGTGGTCTCTACTGGGTTCTGCTGGCTGCGTACATCCTGTTCCTCGTGTATCGAGGTTGGAGCGGGTGCGATGAGAACGTGTCTCCCTGGCGGTGGAGCGGCGTGAATCGGTTTCTTGGCTGGATCGTCGGGCTTGCCCTCGCGAGTCTGCGGCAGTTCGCGTACTTTGTCCCTGTGGGCGTCCTCACCGCGATGGCGATCTGCCGTAGGCCGAAACAGGGCCGCAGACTCCTGTTCGAGGCGCTTGCTCTCTTTATGGCAGCGACGTTCACGATCGTCGCGTGTAGTCCTGAGATCGTTCGATTGTGGCCGGCCTGGATCTCGGCTGGTTTGGTGTTTCCTTTGCTGGGCGGTCTCTTCGGCGTGTGGGCAGGCGCAACATGGCTTCGCGGCTGGCGGGCACGTCTGGTGTTCCCGCTGAAAGTGGCCCTGCTTTTGTTTTTGCCGATTCTGTGTCTGGGCGTCCTGGTGTGGCTGTCGCTGGAGGCGAAACCTCTGCCTTTGGACGCCGTACAGGTGACCTCCGAGGAGAAACGCCGGCTGGTGTCTCTCGTGCGGAGCAAGGACCCAAGATCCCTGGAAGAAGGCCAGACCCACACGCTGAGCCTCACCGAGCACGATCTCGATGTCCTGCTCGCCTGGGGACTCTCGATCGGGTTGCCGAGCGGCAAAGCGGCGGTCGATCTGGAACCGGATTCCGCGTCGCTTTCTCTGTCTGCCGGGATCCCGTTTCGCGGAGGGACGCGGTACCTGAACCTAACGCTGGCCGGGGGAGCGAAGATCCGAGACGGGACGTTGGGTATGGATGTGCAGCGGTGTACGGCGGGTTCCATCCAGATTCCTCGTTGGCTACTTGATGCGTGTATTCCCCTGGCCGCATCGTGGCTCAATCAGGATTCGCGTTTCAAGCCGTTCGTCATCGCGACCCGGGAGATTGGGATCGGGCCGGGTTTGGTGGACGTCACCTATGGCCGTGTGGACCTCCCCCCGGGATATCGGGAGGACTTCCTCGGCTCGACCTTCTTGAATGAGGAGGTCCTTGTGTCCGCGAGAGTTCAGATCGCACATCTCCTTGCGGTCGTGGGGCAGGTTCCCAAGCCCCGGCCGACGTTCGAGGCCTGCATGGCGACGGTGTTTGCCCTGGCGCGGGAACGATCCGTGGGCGGAGATCCCGTCGTCGAGAATCAGGCGGCCATTCTGGCCCTCGGGGCTCTGCTCGGGCATTCACGAATCGAGGAATTTCTCGGGCCGGTCCGCGTCGAGAAGCATGACCGTGCCGCGCGACAGGCCTTGTTCCAGGTTCTCCTTCGGGGTCGATCCGATTGGACGAGACACTTCTGCGTGAGTGCGGCGATCGCCCTGTTTTCGAATGGGGCTGTCAGCGACGCTGCCGGTCTATTCAAGGAAGAACTCGATGCGGGCGGGGGAGGCAGCGGCTTCTCGTTTGCCGATCTGCTCGCGGATCGAGCCGGCACGGTCTTCGCCACTTACGCCACCCGCGATCGAGCGGCAGCCCTGGCCATGCAGAACCGGCTTGCCGGGGGCTTTCAAGTCGACGATGTCTTCCCGTCGGCTGAGGATCTGCCCGAAGGAATTCCGGATGCCCGGTTGCAGCAGCAGTATGGGGGAGTGGGCGGGCAGGCCTACCGCGAGATGGTCGAGGAGATCGAACGACGGGTTTCGCAATGCGCGGCCTATCGTTGACCGCAGGACCTTTCCCCAACCGACCATCTGTGCTACAATCCGCGACTATGATCACGGGATTCCTGGGAGGTTCTGATGATGAACGTGTGGATGTCGGCCGCAGGGAGTGTCGGCTGTTGTTTGTCCCTGATTGTCTGCTCGGCCGCAACGGTGCACGGGCAGACGACGGACAAACCCTACGTTCGCGTCAGTCCGCGGGATTCTCGGTATTTCGAGTTGTCCGACGGTCGGCCGTACATTCCCATCGGTCTGAATATGGTCCATCCGCCCGGCGGCAATCCGGACCAGGCTTTGGCCCAGATGGGACAATGGATGGGCCAACTCGCGGCCAACGGCGGCAATTTCGTTCGCGTCTGGCTGAGCAGCGAATTCTTCGATATCGAGCACAGCGAAAGCGGCGCATATGACGAGCAGAAGGCCAGACGCATCGACGCCATGCTCGCGATCGCCCGTCGACATGATATCCGGGTGAAGATGACTCTGGAGCATTTCCGCCACCTCGGCGACGGCGCCCAATCGTGGGCGGCTGAGCCCATCCACCATATCTCTCGCGGCGGCCCGGCCAAGGACATCGTCGATTTCTTCGCCAATCCGACTTCGCAAGAGCAGTTCAAGGCGAAAATCGAGTGGTACGCCAGGCGATACGGCGACGATCCCACGGTGTTTGCCTGGGAGCTCTGGAACGAATTCGACGCGGTCCAGAACCTCTGGACGTCCGAGATGTGGCAGGATTCCGGCGTGGCGAGGCAATGGACGCAGACCATGCTCGACGTTCTGCACGCTCAATTTCCGAGGAACCTGGCGACACAGAGCCAAGGCAGCTTCGATCAGCGGAACAAGATCGAGCTGTATCGATCCCTGTGCTCTATCCCGGGCAACGACGTCGCCCAGGTGCATCGATACCTCGACTTGGGCGCCCCATTGGAGGTCTGTCATGATTCTGTGGATGTCCTGGCGGCAGATGCGGTGACGACGCTGCTGGGGTTCGATTCGGGCAGGCCGGTCCTGCTGGCCGAGAGCGGGGCGGTCGAGCCTCGCCACAGCGGTCCGTTCAAGCTCTATGCCCAGGATCGGGCCGGCATCATCCTGCACGACGTCCTGTTTGCGCCTTTCTTCGCGGGAGCGGCCGGGGCGGGACAGTGCTGGCATTGGGACAGCTACGTCGCCAAGAACAACCTGTGGCATCATTTCGGCCGCTTCGCCAAGTCCGTCCGAGATCTCGATCCCCCGGCGGAAGGGTTTCGTCCGGTTCGCATCGAGCACCCGCGTTTGCGGATCTACGCCCTCGCGGGCCGGCGCACGTTGATTGCCTGGTGCCGCGACAAGGAGAACACCTGGCAGACGGAACTGGCGGAAGGCAGGCAGCCGGAGCCGTTGGCGGATCTGCCGGTCGAAGTGCCCGCGGACTTTCTCCCGGCGGGGGCGTCGCGAATTCGAGTGTATGACCTGTGGGCGGACGAATGGTCCGACGGCCGACTCGATGGCGGCCGGCTGTCGTTGCCGCCCTTTGCTCGTTCCATCGTGTTCAGAATCGAGCGGTGAATTGCAGGCCACAAAAGCAGGAGTTGCGTATGAAGGTTCGTATCGTCGGTGTGTTGTCGGCAATCATACTTTTTTCGCAGGCGGCTATGACGAGATCTGAAGAACCGGTCGATCCGTACCTCTGGCTGGAGGAGGTTCGGGGCGAGAAGGCCCTCGAGTGGGTGAAGGCCCGCAACGAGGCCACGCTGGAAGTCCTCAAAGGCCGGCCGGGATTCCAGGAGACGTACGATAAGGCCCTGGAAATCCTCAACTCGAACGTTCGCATCCCATACCCGCAGATCCGGGGCGAGTATCTGTACAATTTCTGGCAGGATGAGAAGAACGAACGCGGCCTCTGGCGGCGAACCACGCTGGAGCAGTATCGTCGCTCTTCGCCGCAGTGGGAGGTGCTGCTCGACGTGGACCAGTTGTGCCGCGATGAGGGCGAACAGTGGGTCTTCAAGGGGGCCAGCGGCCTGTATCCCGATTACGATCTGTTCCTGGTGCAACTCTCGCGGGGCGGCGGCGACGCGGTCGTCGTTCGCGAGTTCGACGCCAACACCAAACAGTTTGTCAAAGACGGGTTCTACCTCCCCGAAGCCAAGAGCGACGTCTCCTGGCGGGAGCGGGATGCGATCTACGTGGGGACGGATTTCGGAGCCGGGAGTCTGACCGAGTCGGGTTATCCTCGCGTCGCCAAGCTCTGGAAACGGGGCACGCCTCTGACTAGCGCCGAAGTGGTGTTCGAGGGCGATGTGAAAGATGTTGCGACCGGATGCGCCACGATCAACACGCCGGAGCGACGGTACGACGTCGTCCACCGGGGCATGACCTTTTACACGTCGAACACCTACGTCATCGAGGACGGCCGGCCGCTGAAGATCGAGATCCCCGACGACGCCGATTTCGGCGGCTTTTTCAAAAACCAGATGCTGGTCCGGCTCAAGTCCGATTGGACGCTGGGCCAGACCACCTACAAACAGGGGGCTCTGATCGGCATCGACTATGACAAGTATCTCCAGGGCGATCGTACGTTCAGCGTCATCGTCGAACCGAACGATCGATCCAACGTCGTTTCGTACGCCGGCACGCGCGACATCCTGCTCGTTCTGATGCTGAACAACGTTCGGAGCGAGCTGCATGCGTTCGGTCTTCGGGACGGCCGCTGGATCGGGGAGAGAGTCGATACTCCCGAGCTCGGCACGCTGGGCGTCGTCTCGACGGACGAGCGATCGAACCAGTACTTCCTGAGCTATCAGGGTTTCCTCACGCCCACGAGCCTCTATCATGTGTCGGACAGCGGCAAGATGAAAAAGGTCAAGTCGCTGCCTCACTTCTTCAACGCCAAGGGACTCGTGACGGAGCAGTTCGAGGCCGTCTCCAAGGATGGCACGAAGGTCCCGTATTTCGTCGTGCGGCCCAAGAAGATGAAGGCTGACGGGACCCACCCGACCCTGCTGTACGGCTACGGCGGTTTCGAGATCGAGATGCTGCCCGGCTACTCCGCCACCACGGGCGCAGCCTGGCTGACCCAAGGCGGCGTCTACGTTCTGGCGAACATCCGCGGCGGCGGCGAGTTCGGGCCCGCCTGGCATCAGGCGGCTCTGAAGGAGAATCGCCAGCGGGCGTACGACGACTTCGCCGCCGTGGCGGAGGACCTGATCAAGCGGAAGATCACCTCGCCGCAACACCTGGGCATTATGGGCGGCTCCAACGGCGGATTGCTGATGGGCGTCGAGCTCACCCAGCGTCCGGATTTGTACAACGGCGTGGTCTGCCTGGTGCCGCTGCTGGACATGAAACGCTACAACAAGCTGCTGGCCGGGGCCAGTTGGGTGGCGGAATACGGCAACCCCGATATCCCGGAGGAATGGGCCTATATCAGCAAGTATTCGCCCTATCACAACGTACGGGCCGAGGCCAAGTATCCGCGGATCTTCTTCTACACGTCCACCGCGGACGACCGGGTCCACCCCGGCCACGCGAGAAAGATGGCCGCCCGGATGGAGGAGATGGGGCACAAGGTGTATTACTACGAGAATCTCGAAGGCGGTCACGCCGCGGCGGCCACCAACAAGCACCAGGCTCTGCGAACGGCGTTGACCTACTGCTATCTCTGGATGCAGCTCAAATGACACGCAGCCAGGGAAGGCGAAGTGCGGCTTCCTAAAGTAGGCCCAATGTCCATTTTGCAGAAGTCCAGTTCCTAACCGAACACGTCCTTGCGGCGGCGCAGTTCCGCGAAGACCTCGTCCGGTCGGGCGTCGGCCAGGCCCAATGCGGTTTTGACATGCGGATCTTCCGCACGCAGGAAGAGGTTTGCGGCTCGTTCCTGGGCGATGGTGGAAGGAACGGTCGGTTGGCCGTATTCGATGGCTTTCTGCACCTGGGCCAGACGGTCGCGGAACCGGCGGCTGTCCGGAACGGTTGCGACCGCGAACTCATAATTCTCCAGCGTGTAGTCGTGGCCGCAGTAGATGAGCGTCTCCGGCGGCAGAGCTGCGAGTTTGTGCAGCGATCGCCACATCGTGGCGGCGTCGCATTCGAGCAATCGGCCGCAGCCGCCGACGAAAAGCGTGTCGCCGCAATAGAGGATTCCGGGCTCGCCTTCGGCCGAAGGTCGAACGTAGTAGCAGACCGAGGTTCTCGTATGTCCCGGCGTGGCTATCACTGCGGCCTGGATCCCCTCGAAGGTCAGCACGTCTCCATCGCTCACCGTGCGGTCGGAGGTTGGGATCAGACTGCGATCGACGCCGATCACCTCGCAATGTGTCTGGGATCGCAGTTCCGCGGCGCCGCCGACGTGATCCCAATGATGGTGCGTCAGCAGGACGGCCGCAAGAGAAAGCCCGTGCTCGGCCAGCGTCCGCAGCACGACGGAAGCGTCGCCCGGGTCGACTGCGAATGCGCGATTGCCTTCGAACACGTGCAAGTATGCGAAGTTGTCGCCCAAAACGGGAATCACAATCACGTTCATCATCGGTTGCTTCCTTTTGAACCGCTCGAAAGCGGTCCAAGAGGTCTCTGCACGGCCCGTCTGCATCCATCATTGCAGAGCTTATGGGGCAGGGCGGCGGTCGTCAAGTCCGCTGTTCGGATGGCCGACAAAGAACGAAGATGGCCGCAAATTGTTCTTCACAATATTCAAAGAAGTTGACACAATAAGACATCGGAACGCTTTCTGCACAGCCTCGGGTAAACCCCGGTTTATTTGCGATCTTTTCGCGTCAAGTGCTGTTTCCCAGATGACGATCCAGACAGAAGACCCAGGGTAGAGCAGCGGATCACTTAGGCGGACTGGCGAGTGTGTCACCTTGGCAACCCCCACGGCTGTCGGATTGTCTTCACTGGGTCTGGCGACCTGAGATAGGAGATTGTGTGATGAATATGTTGGAGCCCACGGTATTCATTGTCGATCACGACATGGAGATCCAACGGGCGTTGAGTCGGCTTCTGGAATCGGTTCGGCTTCATGTGGAGGTCTACGCAACCACGCAGGAATTCGTCGAACGCCACGACCCCTCGCGGCCGGGGTGTCTGATTCTGGAGGTGCGAATGCGAGGAATGAGCGGGCTCGAACTCTTCCGGCGGCTACGGAAGGAAGGAAGCTGGATTCCCGTGATTTTCTACACGGAGCACGGGGATGTCCCCATGGCAGTCCAGGTCATGCGGGAAGGAGCGTTCCATTTCCTGGAGAAATCGTGCAGCGAACAGTACCTCCTGGACCAGACGCACGCGGCCATTGCATGGGATCTCCGTAGACGCCGGGAGGAATGTGAACGACAGGCGGCGGCGGTTCGCTTCAACGAACTGTCGGTGAGAGAACGCGAGGTGCTTACGGAGATCATTGCCGGCAAGACGAACAAACAGATGGCCTATCAGTTTGGCATCGCGGTCAAGACGGTCGAATTCCACCGGGCCAACATCATGCGTAAGGTCGGTGCCGAGTCCATGGTGAGACTTGTTTGTCTCTTGTCCAAGAGCGGATGGAAGGCAGAGGGGGAAGGTTGATCCGAGACGCCCCTGGGGAATCTCCGGCGGCTAACGACAATCTGATTCATTTCTCGCGATCGTGTCTCAGCCAATCATCGCAACCATCGCACGTCCCGGGGCCGCATCTTCCTTTGTTGTCTGCGTCGGGATAGGACACGCCAGAAAGCTTGACAACGCAGGGGCCTTCCGTTTACCGTTGGGAACTCCCGTAGTCATCGAACGATGTTGCAGCATGGAGTTCCGGCATGAAAGCGGTGGTGTTTGAGACGTTCGGCGGCCCCTTGAAGGTCGCGCAGGTCGCCGATCCGGCGCCGACCGACGACGGCGTCGTCATTCGCGTCGCGGCCAGCGGGATTTGTCGCAGCGACTGGCACGGCTGGCTCGGCCACGATCCGGACATCGCGACTCTGCCACATGTGCCTGGGCACGAGCTGGCGGGTGTTGTCGAAGAGGTCGGCCGGGACGTTGTCCGGTGGAAGCGGGGGGATCGAGTTACGCTCCCGTTCGTGTGCGGATGCGGTACGTGTCCCCAATGCCGCTCGGGAAATCATCAGATCTGCGATCACCAGTTCCAGCCCGGCTTCACGGCCTGGGGTTCCTTCGCCCAACACGTTGCGATCCGATACGCCGATGCGAATCTGGTCCGCCTGCCTGAAGCGATCGACTTCGTGACCGCGGCCAGCCTCGGATGCCGGTTCAGCACGTCGTTTCGAGCCATCGTCGCGCAAGGGCGGGTCACGGCGGGCCAGTGGGTTGCGGCTCACGGCTGCGGTGGCGTCGGGCTGTCGGCGATCATGATTGCCCAGGCTCTGGGGGCTCGCGTGATCGCGGTGGACATCGATCCGAAGATCCTGGAGCTTGCGAAGAAGCTCGGAGCGGCGGTTGCGGTCAACGGCAGGGAGAACGCAGACGTCGCCGGCGCGATTCGAGAAGCGACCGGAGGCGGTGCGGATGTGTCGGTCGACGCTCTCGGCAGCGCCGTCACGTGCGACAATTCGATCCTCTGTCTGCGAAAGCAGGGTCGTCACGTCCAGGTCGGCCTGCTGGCGGGTGACGACTACCTCCCTCGCCTTCCGATGCACCGCGTGATCGGTTGGGAACTCGAGATCTGCGGCAGTCACGGCATGCAGGCGAGCCGATATGGCGAGATGCTGGCGATGATCGCCGACGGGAGGCTGGACCCGCGGGCCCTGATCGGCAGGACGGTTCCGCTGGAAGAGGCTCCTGAGCGGTTGGAGAAGATGGGACAATTCGGCTCGGTCGGAATCACGGTCATCGACCGATTCTGACGAGAACGGGTGCTGTGGTCAGACTCAGGAAAGGCGATTACGGGATGGAACGAATGAGAGGTCCGCGTTGGTCACCGAAGCTGCAACTGGCCGGGTTCTGCCTGCTGTTTGCGTGCGGCGCAGCGAGTTCGTTACGAGCGGAGGAGTCAGGACAGAAGGAACCGTACGCTTACCTCTTCCCAGCGGCTCTGGATGATCTGGTCGAGCACTTGCAGCGGCAGGGCGTCGAAGTC
>CALMMH010000915.1 GCA_937868145.1 uncultured Phycisphaerales bacterium | reverse complement strand
GCCGCCGTGCCGGACCGGGGGCGGGTCCTTATGGCGGTTGTCGGCCGCCAGGATGCCGTCCTGGACGACGGTGGAGCCCCACCACGACTCGCGAGCATACGGAACGCTCCAACTGGCCAGGGTTGCCCAGCCTTCGTCGACGAAAACGAGCCGCTCGCCCTCGCGGACGATTCGCGTCCTGTTTTTGATGATCAACTCCGACTGCGTGGGCCAGCCGTTCATCGCGTCGATGATGGCGTAGGTCCGCATCTCGCCCCGCAGCCCGCTGGGACACTGGTACAGCTTGGCTGTCTTGCAGTACGGGAACAAGGCCCCTTCCTCGATGGCGTCGATCTGATCCTCCACGGAAGTGACGTCCGAATAACCGGCCCAGTGAACCCAGCCATCCTCCTTGATCGGGACGTTGTTCTCGCCGGCCTTGCCGGTGGAGCCGGCGACGATCTTGTTGTCGTTCTCGTCGGCGTACAGGATCCACCCCATCGTCAGTTGCTTGAGATTGCTCAGACAGGCGGCTCGCTGCCCCTGCTCCCGGGCTCGATGCAGGGCCGGCATCAGAATGGCCATCAAAATGGCAATAATGGCGATGACCACCAACAACTCGATCAAAGTGAATCCTCTGTCCTCACGCATGGTTTCACCTCTTGGATTCGACTGGCCGATTTCACCGCACGCCGGGTACAACACCAGCATCGATACAATAGTAAGAATCGGCAATATATCCTTGCATAAGTCCACCCACTTTGTGTATGATTTCACCATCATAGTAGGGTCCCAGAAACACGTTGACTGAAGAGCCGGTGTGGAATATGCCCGATCCAACCTTCAAGGTTCGACTGTTGCAGCGGATGAAAGCCAATTCCGACCTGTTTCGCCTCTTTGACTCCCTGCGGGACGTCTGCTTCTTCGCCAAGGACTCCCGAGGCCGATTCATCATGGGCAACCGGACCTTCCTGGAGAAATTGGGTCTGGACCGGGAGGACGACCTCGTCGGCAAGGACGATTTCGACTTCTTTCCCGCCCGCCTGGTGGAGATCTTCCTCCGCGACGACCAGCGGGTCATCCGCACGGGCGAGCCCCTGATCGACCGCGTGGAACTGGTTTCCAACAGCGACGGGAGCATCGACTGGCACATCACGACCAAGGTGCCGCTCGTGTCGCGAAACGGCTCCAGTCTGGGCATCGCCGGCATCACCCGCGACTTCCGCAAATCGGGCGAACACTGGCGCCCCCATCAGCAGTTCGCCGCGGTCATCGAGTACATCAATCAGAACTACAATCAGCCGATCCAGGTCGAGGAACTGGCGTCGCTGATGTACCTCTCGGTCAACCAGTTCGAACGAAAGTTCAAGCAGGTGTTCCAAGTCTCGCCCATGAAGTTCCTCACGGGCTACCGCGTCCACCGCGCCTGCTACGACCTGCTCCACACGGACCACACGATCACCCAGATCGCCATCCGAAACGGCTTCTACGACCACAGCCACTTCATCCGCCATTTCCGAAACGCGATGGGAATGACGCCGAACCAATACAAACGAGGATGAGAAAGAGTGCGAAGTGCGAAGTGCGGCGGCTCAGCCGCGTGAAATCTAACACTCCTGACAGAAAAGGAGAAACCGTGGACACAAGATGGAATCCTGCGAAGACATGGGCTGAGAGCCCGACTTATCCGGGTGGCAGCGGCAAGCGGAGTCTTCGGAGCTTGCCGATGGCTGGCGCCCGGTCGCAAGAAAGACCATCGGCAAACTGCGTTTGCCGCTGCCACCCAGAAGCGGGACTGGCCAGTCCTGTGCTTCGTTCACATCCTCACAGGATATTGTCATTCATGCTGCTGTCGTGCCTGTTGACAGGCGGACCCGCGATCGCGGCCTTTCGCGCCGGCATCGCCGTGCGGGATGTGACTCCCGAGAAGCTGCTGCCCGTCTCCGGCGGCGTCGGACCGTCCGACCCGGTGACGCGAAAGATCGGCCGGTTGACCGTGCGTGCGATGGTGCTGGAGAACGAAGGGACGCGGGTCGCGATCTGCAGCACGGACTTCCTCGGGTTCCCCGGCGTCCTGTGCAACAAGGTCCGCGCCCAGGTCCTCGGCATCCCTCGTACGAACATCCTGATCGGAGCCACGCACACGCACAGCGCGCCCGACTGCTACGGCTTCCCCAACGAGACGGGAAAGACCGCCATCGACCTCGCGTATCTCGACA
>CALMMH010000914.1 GCA_937868145.1 uncultured Phycisphaerales bacterium | reverse complement strand
TTCTTCTACGTGCCCGTGCAGGCCTTCGAACCCCAACCGGCGGACGCCGCGACGGCCGTGAGCGTTGCGACCGATCTGGCCTGGCGCGCCGGACGCGGAGCGACCTCGCACACCGTCTACGTTGGCGCCGATGCCGGCAACCTCGGCTCGGGCCAAACCGTGACCGAGGACAGCTACACTCCGACGCTCAATCTCGCAACGACCTACTACTGGAAGGTCGATGAGACCGGCGACGCCGGAACCTATGCCGGCACTGTTTGGAGCTTCACGACCGAGGAGTTCGTCGCGGTCGACGACTTCGAGAGCTACAACGACGACGACAACCGTATCTACGAGACCTGGGTCGACGGCCTGACGACCGAAGCCAGCGGCTCGGTGGTCGGCTACGACGAGGCTCCGTTCGCCGAGCTGACGCTCCTCCACGGCGGCAAGCAATCCATGCCTCTGATCTACGACAACTCCGGATTCGGCTTCTCCGAGGCCGAGCGGACGTTCGAGACGGCTCAGGACTGGACCCGGTACGGCGCCACCACGCTGGTCCTGTACTTCCGCGGCCAGATGAGCAACGGCGCCGCTCCTCTGTACATCAAGATCAACGGCACGAAGATCTCGTACAACAACGGCGCTACCGCCACGACGGCGTATCTGTGGAAGACCTGGTCGATTCCTCTGGCCTCCACCGGCGTCAACCTCAAGAGCGTCAAGACTCTGACGATCGGCGTCAGCGGCAGCGGTTCAGGCACTCTCTTCATCGACGACATCCGCCTGTACGCGGTCACCCCGCAGGTCGAAACCCCGGCTGATCCGGGCACAACCGGCTTGGTTGCCCTCTATACGATGGATGGAAACGTCCAGGATAGCTCGGGCAAGAACTACCACGGCGAGCTCAAGGGCGACGGCAGCTACGAGGCCGGATACGCAGGCCAGGCCCTGACCTTCAACGGGATCAACACGTATGTCGAGCTGCCCCTGGGCACGCCGATGACTTCGCTGACCAACACCACCATCGCCACGCACGTCAACTTCGGCGGCGGCAGCGGCGTCTGGCAGCGGATCTTCGATCTGGGCTCGGGCACCAGCGTCTACATGTTCCTGTGCGCCCGCCAGAACGCCGACGGGAACATGCGTTTTGCGATTCGCAGCGCCGCCGTGGCCGAGCAGATCGTCAACAGCCCGGGCAAGATGACCGAGGACTGGCATCACACCGCCGTGACGATCGACAGCACGACGATGACGATCGGCCTGTACCTCGACGGCGAGCTGGTCGCCTCGGGCCCCACGACGATTCTGCCCAAGGACATGGGCAACACGACCCAGAACTGGCTCGGCCGGTCGCAGTACACCGCCGACGCCTACTTCCTCGGGTCGCTCGACGACTTCCGCATCTACAACCGCGTATTGTCGCAAGCTGAGCTTCGTTACCTGGCCGGCGATCGATAAGACGCACCTGAAACGGGCTTGGGACCCCGGACGCGTCAAACCGCGTTCGGGGTCCCGCCATGCCCGCGACAACCGCAGCGGCAACGCCGCAGGAATTGAAAAACATCAGATAGGACGACGGCCCGAAGCCCCAAGCTCCGGGCCGTTCTTGTTTCTCCACCACCTTGGGATCACAGACTGTCTTACAAGACGGTGCTTGACTTGACCGCAGGATGACGCGATAATCTCTGCCGTGAGTGTTCTCCTACCGTCGGACGTTCCGACACGATCCCTTGTGTGGCTGCGCGGGGGCACTCGTCTCACAGTGGCGTTGTGCAAGCGCGACGTTGTTGGGGGTGTGGATGCGGTTCAAGCTGGTTGTCAAGAAATCCGTTTACGTTCCGACACTTTGGGGATGGCTCCTCTTGTTGGCCTGCATGACCGGGACGTTGTGGCTTTGTGTGGACCGCGCCTATCCCTTCCTGGCCTACCAGAATCCGAACGGTTCCGACGTGCTCATCATCGAGGGCTGGGTGCCGGACCATATTCTCGACCAAGGCGTCCTCCCGATCAAGGACGGCCACTTTCGGCTGTTGATCACGACCGGCGGCCCTCTGGAGGTGGGGTCGGAACTCGCGCAGTACAAGACCTATGCCGAAATGACCGCCGCGAGACTGGTGAAGATGGGGTTTCCGCAGGAACGAATCGTGGCCTTGCCGAGTCCTGTTGTGGACAAGGACCGAACGTACGCGTCTGCACTGGAGGTCCGAGACTGGCTGGCGAAGAATCCGGACGTGACGAAAGCCGAGCTGATTACACAGGGGCCGCACGCCCGACGGAGCTTCATCTTGTTCAAGGGGGTTCTGCCGGACACCTTCGAGCTGGGAGTTTGTGCGGTCCGTCCGCACGAGTATGATCCGGATCGCTGGTGGGCTTCCAGCGCAGGGTTTAAGGTCGTTGTCACGGAGGGGATCGCTTACGTCTACGCTCGATTGTTGGGACCCGACTGACCGCCACGTCGCGGCACGCGATGCTTCGATGTCGGAATGCGCGCGGTTGGTGACGGAGTGGAGCGGAGGCGGTTTTGCTTGATCGGTTTTGACTCGCCCCGCTATAATCGCTCCATGAACTCAAAATCAGATTCCCTCTTTGTATCGGCCGCCATGATGACACACTCCCGTTTCACCGTCGTGACATGTTTCGTGATTGGTTGTTTCATTGCCGCGCAAGCGTTCGGCGTCGATTTTGCGAATCCGGACCAGGACTGGCTCGTGAATCCGGAACCATACAAGGCACAAGTCCGGCTGGACGAATCAAAGAACGAGTTGGTGCTGGAGAACGGGCTCGCGCGGCGCGTGATTCGGCTCGCTCCCAACGCCGCGACCGTCGACCTGCAGAACCTCACCAGCGGCGAACACCTGCTGCGGGGCGTTTCGCCCGAGGCCCGCGTCACCCTCGACGGCGTCGAGTACGCCGTCGGCGGACTGGAGGGCCAGAAGATCATGAACTATCTGAAGGCCGAATGGATCGACGGCTTAGCGGCGCACCCCAACGCCTATCGTTACGTCGGCATGAGCCAGGGACCGATCGAACCTCGCCTGAAGTGGAAGAAGCACCTGGAGTGGATGGCGAAGGATCTGCCGTGGCCGCCGCCGGGAAAGCATGTCGTGATGCGTTACGCCCCGCCCGAACCGCTCGCCGTTTCCGCCCCGCGGTCCGACCTGCCGGAAATCGAAGTCCATTACGAGGTCTACGACGGCCTGCCTTTGTTCTCGAAGTGGTTGGTCGTGAAGAACACGGGCGCCAAGACCGTCCGGCTGAACACGTTCGTCGCCGACGAGTTGCGGCTCTTCGAGGCCGAAGCCCGCGGCGGCGACGTCCATGGCCCGCTCAGCGAACGCGAACGCGCGAATCTCTACGTCGAGACCGACATGGCCTTCGGCGGGCGGATGTACGCCATCGCCGATAATCACGCCGTGGCGCTCGAGGGCGATCCTCTGTACAACACACACGTCAACTACAGCTACGCTCCGCCGTGCCTGCTTCGCGTCGCGCCGCGGGCCTGGCTGCTTGACGGCGAACCCATCATGGGGCCGGACCAGGACATCGCGCCGGCCGGCTCGTGGGAATCGTTCCGCACGTTCGAGCTGCTGCTCGATTCCGACGAGCGGGAGCGCCGCACCCTGGCCCAGCGTCGGATGTACCGCACGATCGCGCCGTGGACGCAGGAGAATCCGCTCATGTTCCACAAGACCCAATCCGACCCGAACACCGTGCGCCAGGCCATCGAGCAGGCGCACGAAGTCGGCTTCGAGATGGTCATCATGTCGTTCGGCTCGGGCTTCAACCTCGAAAGCACCGACCCGGACTATCGAGCCCTCTACAAGCAACTCGCCGACGAAGCCCGCGCCAAAGGCATCGCGCTGGGTGGCTATTCCTTGTTGGCATCGAGAGGCTCGCCCGTCGCCGCCGACAACGCGACAGGTCCTTGCGTTTACGGCGTCATGCCGTGCCTGGGCTCCACCGATGGGCAGCGCTATCTCAGGGACATCATGGCGTTCATGAAAGAGGCCGGCCTGACCATCTTTGAAAACGACGGCTCGTATCCCGGCGACATGTGCTCCTCCAAAGATCATCCAGGCCATCACGGACTGGAAGACTCCACCTGGGTCATGTGGCGCGCCATCACCGACTTCTACAAGGAGTGCCGCGCCGACGGCATCTTCCTGAACGTGCCCGACTGGTATCACCTCTCCGGCGGAAACAAATGCGGCATGGGCTACCGCGAGGAGAACTGGTCGCAGCCTCGCGCAGAACAGGAAATCATCGAGCGGCAGAACATCTTCGACGGCACCTGGACGAAGACCCAATCGATGGGCTGGATGTTCGTCCCGCTGAGCCAATACCACGGCGGCGGCGCCGCCGCGACAATCGAGCCGCTGTGCGAGCATCTGCCGCACTACGAGGCGCGCTTCGCAAACCTCCTCGGCGCAGGCGTGCAGGCCTGTTATCGCGGCCCCCGGCTCTTCGACACGGAGGAAACCAAGGCTCTGGTCAAGAAGTGGGTCGCTTTCTACAAGCAGCATCGCGAGGTGCTGCAAGCCGACATCATCCACCTCCGCCGCGCCAGCGGCCTCGATTGGGACGGAATCCTGCACGTCAACCCGCAAGGCCAGGAGAAGGCGATGGCCTTCTTCTACAACCCCCTGTCGCAAGATATCGAACGCGACATCCGCGTCCCGCTGTACTACGCCGGCCTGACGGCCAAAGCCAACGTCTCAATCAATGGCGCGAAGCCCTTCGCGGTCCCCCTCGACCGCAACGAAACAGCGACCCTCCGCGTCACCATCCCCGCCGGCAAACACGCCTGCGTGTTGTTCACGGAAGCCAAAGAGTAACCAGCAAAAGAGAGTCTGGTCACACCGCAATTTCGGCCGCGGGCATCAGTCGTGTACTCGCCAATTATCTGACGCCGTCTGCAACAGAAAAGGGCTGCATGGGTGTTCCATGCAGCCCTTTGTTCATTCCTTCGGACAAGCCCTGCCTTGTTCACACCCGATGCCGTGTCAGGTGTGAACGGTTTCGCTATTGGGCGAGCAGCTCATAGCGTCGGGCTTTGGGCTGCGCCGCCTGACGTTGGAGCATCACCAGGTCGGCTTCCACGTTGTCCATGGCATCGATCGCCTGCGGCGCGTGCGGCAGCGATAGCGGCCCCAACGACACCTGCAACTCCCGCCATCGGGCGGCGTGAAGGTTGTTGTGCTTCACCGTCAAGTCGTGCACGGCCCAGGCCTGCTTGACCATGGGCGTGGGCAACTCCGCGAGGTTGACTCCCTGCTCCAACTGCTTCGCGGAGAAGGTCCCCACCTCTTCGCCGTCGATCTTGAGCACGTACTGTTGCCCCTTCAGACCGGTCACCTTCAGAGGCTGCCAGTCCAGAGCCTCGAAGAAATCGGAGCTTCGCATCGTCAGTGCCATCACAACGTCCTTCATGTCCACCGGCATCGGCAGCGACTTGTCGTTCTGCGTCCACGACAGACCGTCGGACGCCTTGAGGTCCGCGACCGCGGTGTTCTCCGCCCGCACGGCTTTCCCCGCCGTAGCGTCGATCTGGACCGCCGTGACCGTCGCCGGAGCGTTCCACGACCGCAGCAGCGCCTCGGCCATGAGCAGATGACCGCTGGCGCCGGGATGAACCCGATCGGCGATGATCTTCTGGGCCGTTGCCGCGTCCGCGGCCTTGGCCTTTTCCAGAGCCGCCACGACCGATGTGTTCAGGTCCGCCACGCCGCAGTTCTCCTTCTGGGCCAGTTCTTTCAGGAACTGTCCATAGCGCACCAGCACGGCGTTGTAGCCTCCCTCGAAGCTGGGAGCCCGAGTGACATCGTCGAAGGGCGAAGGTTGAATCAACGTGATCCGCAAGTCGGGGAGAGTCTTGTGGAGGCTGTCCAGAATGTGCTGGAAGCCGGTGGAGTAGGTTTCGAAAATCTTCTCGTCGAAGGCCCGGTAGCTGCCGTCGTTCATGCCGAGCATGATGGTCATGACCGTGGGTTTGTAGGCGAACACGTCGCGCGTGAGCCGCAGGTCGATCGGGCCCGCCCAACCGCCTGTGACGCGGTCGCCGCCCACGCCGGAGTGGACGAAGCAGACGTTCAACTGCGGGAACCGCGTCACGACGTACGTCTCGGCGTATGTCGTGTAGAGCCGCTGCTCCGTGATGCTGTCGCCGTAGAAGACGACCCGGTCGCCCTCTGTCAGACTGAAACCGCCCTGCGCCCACGCGACGGCGGTCAACGACAAGCAAGCCAACCAAACAGTCAGAACCACTTTCAACGATCTCATACTCACCTCACTCGAAATGCACGGAAACTCGGTCGCACGAAAACCAACCTCACGAACGATATGCCGCGTCCGCACGCATGTCAAGGATCATGCCGCCGGCCATCGTAGAGGATACGGCCGCAACCTGGCCTGAGACCCGTTGGCTTAACGACCCCCGCGGGGGTGCGAAACAGGTGCGGCGTCCCGCGAAGACAGGCCACAATCCTGGAACGTTGCCGCCGGCTCCAATACAGAAGAGAGAAACTCAAAAGAAACCTGGGAGGAACAAGAGAGGAAGAGGAAGAAGGCGAGGAGAGACCGGAGGCGATGGGCTAGAGGGATACACGCCGCACCGTGAGCCTTCACACACACGACGCAGAACGCAGAACGCACGACGAGCAAGCCCGGACAACGGAGGCGGCAGGCGGTAAGGGTACGCTCCCAACTCCGAACCGACAACCGGCTACCAGCTACTGTCTGCCGCCCCCGTCTCCTGCCCCGACACTACGACCGTCAGTATCCTTTCTCCTTCACTCAACGAGGACTCTTTTGCAGAACATGCCTGACACGTCTACTTGCCCCAATACAGCCGACCCCGAGCACGCCAAGCAGGGCAGCACCGGGAACAGGGATGACGACCTGTTCGGTGATCCTTCCCAGCAGTTGCGCCGACGCGCTGGAGTCTTCCAGCACACGGAAGCTGTCGACGGTAGTGAAGCCTGAACCTGTTACGGTCCCAAAGCCAAGGAACTCAAGCGTATAGTCGACGCCGCCTTCTGTGAAATGAGTGCCCGGCATTGTGCTGGGCAGATACACGTAATCAGCGCTTGCGTACGGATCGCCCGTGTTCGGACTATTGATCAAGGCAAGGTGATAGGTGAAGTCCTGCGACACGCCACTGGGTGTAGTAAGTGTCAGTAGGACTGCGAGATCCACGGCATCTGCTTCTGTGCCCGAGGCGATCGTTCCGTTGAAATAAGTCAGTGTGCCAAACTCGAAGGGCACATCTGAAGTGCCGCTGAACGGAGTGCCGGTGAAGTCCAGCGAACTCGGGCCCGTGTTGAAGGAACTGCTATCCCCCCACGTGAAATGACTGGTGCCGACTCCGGTTGTGACCATTCCGGAAGGACCCGTGGGGTTTGTGAATACGCCCGTACTGTCTCCTGTGAAGGAAATACCCGCAGAAGATATGTTTGAAACCCCCACAATCACGATTGCCGCAAACAGATTGATCCACCCCTTCGTTTTCATTTCTTGTCTCCTTCTTATGTTCACCTGTTCGATCGTTCTTCGCAGCCGAACGCGTGCGATCCTCCAGAGTCTTCATTCCGGCGCTTTGTGTTGCTTCACTTTCCCTTGAGCACACGACCCCCTCCGCAATGACGGCTCCCCCACCTGCAATAACGAGCAAGACCAACGGTATGTCCTTTGCCCTGACCACCGACGTTCTCCTCCTGAAGACCGTACCTGGTTCACCCCTCGGAAGACACACATGACAATGGGACTTGCCTCTGCCGCTGTCAATGAGAATCGCGAAAGAGGCTGGAATCTCTGTAGAAATACGTACCCACACGTACATCACTTTCGCTGATCGCCGCCGAGAATGCCCCCTTCTGCAAGACCGCGAAATGGATAGGTTTGCCCCCGTCTTCTTCGGGACAGAAACGTTTTGTGACGCTGCCATAGTCTCCACTTTTTTTGGATTTTCGACGCCCCCGGCGGTACAATCTCTTCCAGAGTCGGTTATCAGTTTTGCTACCAGTCATTGGGGGTTCTTCGGCGGCCTGCACGACGCGGATATCGCCGAGAGCCTGGGCCAGGACACGCGGCGCATCCGCGGGGACGAGGCTCGGGCCAAAACGCGGTTCCGCAAACGGCTGTCGAGTTGACGCCGAAGGTTCCCTGACTTGGATAGGGGTGGACCTCAGACAACTGGGAGAAAAGGAGAAAACTTTGGCAGAGAAGGTGAAGATACCCAAGAGCAAAGCGGAGCTCAAGCGTCCGCTTAGCGAACGTCATGCGTTCTTGCTGATCGAGGACAACAACGCCTGGATCACGAGTCCCAATCGTGAACTCGCGGAGACTTTCTGCTCGCTGATCACGCGGGGTGATCCTGTCACCGTCGTGAAGCCCGATCGGGTCATCGTCTGGGGGATCTACGCCGGAGAGCCCCAGGAGACCGGCACGATCGTCCTCGAACGCAAACCGGACGGCCGCTTCAAGCTCGTGACGCTGGACGTCGCGCCGAATAGGCTGCTGACGCGCGTGGCGCAGTTTGTTGGACGCCCCGGCAGCGTGACCGCCGAAGAAGGGGAACACGGACTCGTTCTCCGCGGCCAGCTCCGGCATCCAGGCGAACCCGTCGCGACGGAGGCGACGGCTCAGGAGCCGCAGCCCGAGACCGCGCCGGCCCCGGAAGCGCCGGCAGGTGGATTCGAGAGGATCACCGGAGCCGATGCCATCGCCGCCATTGGGCAGAAAGTCAGCCTGGAGTTCCTCGAGCGCGGCGTCAAAGTCCGCATCCGAGGCAAGCGGACGGACTGCGAGACGACCGCGAAGCGCATTCTCAAGGGCAGCCCGACGGTGGCCTCGGATCAGGGCGCGAAGTACATGATCGAAGGCAACCTCAGCAAGTCGTTTCTCACGAAGGGAACCAACCAGCAGGGTCCCGATGCCAACGGCGTGTGCACCCGGGAGGACGGCGCAGAGCGCACCTTCACGGCCTTCGGAGAGAACCTCACCGCTGTCCAGGCAGCCTGCCTCAAAAGCTGCAAGGAAGACGCGATGTTCACGATCGTCGTCAACGACCGCTCGGCCGGTCAGGTCGTGATCAGCTCAGGGAGACGACGCTCCGTGTGATTCCCTTCCTGCGTCAGACAAGACCGTGAAATGGGCAAGGCCCGCTTCTTCCTTTCGACGACGGCGACGATCGCGCACGCGCTCCCCCGAAGAATCGCCCCACAAGCCGACATCCTTACTCTTTTGTCCGCAAGGACTTGTAAGAATATGAAATTTACCACCTAATATTTTGTTGACATCTAACCATCAAACCTCTACGATAGATCCGTATTCACGCCGAGCGATCCGAAAGGGGCCGCGACCTCGCGTCCGGCCCGCGACGAGAGCGAAACGGGAAGGGAGACCGACATGGCCGAGCGAACGTGTCATAATTGCGTGTACGCGGTATGCGATCCGGGTCTGTGGCTGCGATGGGTGTGGGCGGGTCTGCCGATCGTGCCGCGATGCGCCAATCACCCCTGGTGGCCGGGCCAACTCCACGACGTCACCGGCGTCCCCTGCTGCAATTACCGGCCCAGGCCGCCAGCGCCCACAGGCGACGTCCGCATGATCCCGCTGGACGACGGCTTCTACGCCTACGTGGACGCCGCCGACTACGAACGACTCAGCCGCTGGAAATGGCATCTCAGCAGTGGATACGCCGTGAGGTCCAGCCGGGGCCGGATGGTCTTCATGCACAAGATGATCCTGGACGCGCCCAACGGCATGGTCGTCGACCACATCGACGGCAACCGCGTCAACAACTGCCGCTTCAACCTCCGCGTCTGCACGCCCTTGCAGAACGCCCGCAACCGGCGCAAGTCCCGCCGCACGCCCTCGCAGTTCAAAGGCGTCTACTACGCCAAACGCCTCAAGAAATGGTACGCGAAGTGGCGGTACAAAGCCAAGGAGCGCAAGCTCGAGTACTTCGAGACGGAAACCGACGCGGCCCGCGGCTACGACCTCGCGGCGGTCCGCTGGTTCGGCGAGTTCGCCCGTCTGAACTTCCCGAGAGAATGGACGCCCGAGCGGCGCTGGGACGTGGATATCGAGTGGCGACAAGCCAAGATCGCGGAACGCTGCCGGAAACTCCGATACAAAAAGGAGAAACTCAAGAAGGCACAGGAGGAAGAGGAGCGGAAGGAGCAGAGACGCAGGCAACGGCGAAAGAACGACATCTTCCGGAGACACCCGGCAAAAGCCACACACCAAGGCGTTGGAACCGCAGATAAACGCCGATGAACGCGGATTCTCTTGAAATACCATTTGTAACCCGTAACGTTATAGGTTATACTGTCCACATGATAAAGTCGTTCCGGCACAACGGGCTTAAGAAACTGTACGAGAAAGGCGACGCCCGCCGGGTTTCGCCTGAACACGTCGAGAAGCTCATACGGATATTGGACCGCCTGGACGCGTCCGAGACGCCGAACGACATGGCGTTGCCTGGCTATCGCTTGCATCCGCTGAAAGGCGAGTTGGACGGGCACTGGGCCGTTGTTGTCTCGGGCAATTGGCGGGTTACGTTCCGATTTGATGGGCCGGACGCCTACGACGTTGATTACATCGACTACCACGGGAAATGATGATGACTACGAGAAAACCAACACATCCGGGTCGAGTTCTCAAGCATGACGTGATCGAAGCGTTGGGGCTGACGGTTACCGAGACCGCAAGACGGCTGGGCGTAACGCGAAAGGCCCTCTCCGAGCTGTTGAACGAACACGCCGCCATGAGCCCCGAGATGGCCGTCCGGGTGGCGCGTGCGACGAACACCACGGCGGAAAGCTGGCTCCGAATGCAGCTCAAGCTGGACCTGTGGGAAGCGGAGCAAAGATCGCCGAATGTGGAGAAGCTCGACCTCGTGAAAGCATAGTTCGCGCGGAGACACAGAGCTCCCATCCGCACAACGCAGAACGCACGACGAATCCCCTCCTGCGAGACCGTGAATTGCGTAGGTTTGCCCCCCATCTTCTCCCCCCATCGCCCATTCCGCGCTTCGACTGGCGCGAGGATTGCGGTATAATCATGGCAGGTCGGCGGAGTGGGGCAGGTTGGGCATATGGAACCGGCGTTTCGGGAGTGGCTTGCCATGCGTAGCCGAAGAGCTTTCACCCTCATCGAATTGCTCGTCGTCATCTCCGTGATCGCGATTCTGATGGCCGTCCTCCTGCCGGCCCTGGCGCGGGCCAAGGAGCAGGGCAAGCGACTGGTCTGCGCCAGTCATGTCCGGTCCCTGGGCATGGCCAACGCCATCTACGCCGACGAGTCCGACGGCTGGTACGTCCCCCTCATCGACCGGACCCTGGGCACGGACTTCTACTGGCCCGCCAACCAGCGATTCCGCCTGCTGCTGGGCTACAAGGACAAGCAGGGTCCCGGCGAGAGCGAGTGGGACGCCCCCAAAGAGTACCGCTGCCCGAGCGACCTCGTCGCGATGCAGGAGCGCCAGGACGCGCAGTACACCTCCTGGATCAGCTACGGCGGCAATGTCACGGACTGGTACACGCCCGGCACGAACTGGATGACCATGCCGTTCGTCGGCCAAAGGAATACGAGCGTCGTCTCGCCCGGGTCGGAGCTGTTCTTCACCGAGGGCAACGACTGGTGGCTCCATTGGAAAGGGGCCAACTACGAAATCGGCTGGGACGTCCTCGGCCACGACACGATCATGCCCTACAAGAACGTCGGCTGCGACGGACCGGTCCTCTACCGCCACGCCGAGGGCGCGAACATCGCCTTCTACGACGGCCACACCGAGTACATGAAGAAGGACAAGGTCTACAGCCAGGACGACTGGGACAACGGCATCGGGGGCATGTGGTCCGTCTTCAAGAGATACCCCCCGACGGAAGCGGAAAAGAAACGCCTCCCCCGCCCCTAGCGAAGACGGACGTTGCGAACATGGCACAACGGAAGCGTTCGTAGTGACGCCGTAAGGCGTTATCGGGATGAGTTGAAAGTGTCACGTTTCAAGTGGGAAGTGAGGAAAGCCGGCTCCGAATCCAGCTCAAGCTGGACCTCTGGGAGGCGGAACAACAATCGCCGCAGGTGGAGAGATTCGAGATCGTGAGAGCATAACTCGCGCGGAGACGCAGAGCCGCAGAGTCATCGAACGCAGGACTCACACCCTGAATCTGTTGTTCGGCTTGCTCGAAAACCAGGGTGAGGACATCG
>CALMMH010000913.1 GCA_937868145.1 uncultured Phycisphaerales bacterium | reverse complement strand
GAAAGATCGTGCCGGGATTCATCTCGACGTGCTTCTCGCGGTCCTGCATGCCCACGTTCTCGAAGTAGGCGATCTTGCCGTCGCGGGCGACCATCGCGACCGCCCCGGCCAGGAGGTTGTCGTCGACGTGTTTCTCCATCACGGCGGTGATCCGATCCAGCCGGTCCTGCGACAGGCCGACCGATTTGGGAGCCGTCTTGGGAAGGCCTTGGCCGAGCGCCAAAGGCGAGAACGCAATCAGAACCGTCAAAACACACAGGAACCCATGTCTCGATCTTGCCATTGTGTCAGACCTCCAAGACAACAAACGCATCTTCACGAATCCTCTGTCGCGGACAACGCGACAGCCGGGGACTCTGTCCCCAAGCCTCTGGCATTTTCCGCTTTGGGCCAAGGGCATGCCAAGAAATTTCCATGCCACGGCCCTCATCGCGGCGTAACCCAAGCGGCCGCAACAGGTTCAAGCTACCCGGAATATCTGTCGGCATCAAGGGCCTGACGAAAACGGGGCATGATGCCTACCTATTGCCTACGGGATGGTCTGTGGAATTGTCCTGCGAAAGAACCGATATCACGAGACAACGTCGCATCATCCTGCTATCATGCTATTGGTCCAATGCGTCAAATGCCAGGGACTTGGGGACAGAGTCCCCAAGAATGAAATAGGCAACTACCGAAACAACGTTTTCCTGGAGGCCAACATGTCGAACGCAGGCATGCCCACGGGCAAGATCGGCAACCTCACCGTCAGCCGGCTCATCATCGGCGGCAATCAGTTCAGCGGCTGGTCGCACAGCCGGGACCTCAAGTACCTGCGGGACCTGTTCAAGGCCTACGCCACGCCGGAACGAATCATGGCGACCCTCGAAATGGCGGAAGAGAACGGCATCAACACGATCCTCTCCGGCGAGGCGGACTACCTGACCCGGTACAACAAGGAGCGGGGCGGCAAGATGCAATGGATCGCCCAGATTCACCCCAATACGAAGGATGTCACCAGCAACGCCAAACGGGCGATCGATCTGGGGGCTGCCGCCGCTTATGTCCAAGGCGGCGTCGGCGACAGCTTCACCAAAGGCGGACGGGTCGATCTGCTCGGCGAGGCGGTCGAGTTCATCCGCAGCAACGGCATCCCCGCCGGCATCGGCGGGCACTCCATCCAAGTTCCCATGGCGGTGGAAAAGGCCGGCATCAAGCCCGATTTCTACATGAAGACCCTCCACCACGGGAACTACTGGTCCGCGACTCCGGCGGAAAAACGCGTCGAGTTCAACGTCGACAGCAACAGCGGCGAGGACCACGACAACATCTGGGAGATTGCGCCGGAAAAGACGGTCGAATTCATGAAGGGGGTGGCGACCCCCTGGATCGCGTTCAAGGTCCTGGCGGCGGGCGCGATTCACCCCAGCAGCGGTTTCCAGTACGCATTCGAAAACGGCGCGGACTTCGTCTGCGTAGGCATGTTCGACTTCCAGATCCGCGAAAACGCGATCATCACGAGAAACGCAGTGGCCGCCAACCAGAACCGCCCACGTCCCTGGCGAGCGTGAGGAATCGACAAGTCCGAAATCCGGAGCACAAAATTCAAAACAAATCCAAAGAGCCGAAATCCAAATAACAGAAACGCTATCGCCCATCGGATGCTTTGTTTGGGATTCTGGGTTCGTGCTCTGGGCTTGTTACCGGCAGAACGATCAAGCTCGTCACAGTGGAAAGCCGCCAGTTCACCAACTTGATCCTTCCGTCATCTGGGCCTGTAACGAGTCTCCTCAATTCGCCAGATTCCATAGACCAAATGCGGCGCAAACTCAGGGAAGGCCGTGTCCCACCGGATCTTGAATTCGACCGCCTTCTCAATGCTCGGAAAGAGAAGGTATTCATTGAGTTCTCTCGTCAGCTCGGCGACATCGTCGGCTTCTGCCTCTGGGAAGAGCTTCGGAACGATCATGCCTTCCGACCACTCAGTCATCAGGTCGTAGCCGACAAGCGTCCACTCGCTCTGGATACGATCCGGATTTGACTCTGGCTCGTACGGCCATGGGTAATCGTCCTTGTCGCGCGACTCTCCGTCCAGGTCTTCCGTGCGGAGAGTGATCGCAACCACCCAACACGGCTTTCCCTCTGCACAACGATACGCGCGAAGGTAGCTCTGTATGTCCGCCAGATCGCTCCACAGAGGATAGTTCGTGCCGACGCGCACCATGGGGGGCAACTCTATCACCCCAAAGCCCTTTTCCTCTCGGTCCTTCCCGACAACAGAAGGGTAATCTCCGTGGTCGAATATCGACTCATAGAGGTTGCTGGACAACGCCTTCACCAGCTTGCTGCCCATGCGAAAGTTGTACTTGTGTTTGAACCACATCTCACACACATCATATCCAATGATCTTCTCTTCCATCGGGCACATCCTCATCTCCGTTCCATCGAGTGTATCGGTGTGCGCAATAAACCCTGCTGCCGTCGCCTCACCCCGAGTGCCGTCCTATCCATACGACGAGCGCCACGCCCCGCGGTCGCGCGGACGTGGCGCTCGTCTCGCAGATCAAATCATCGATCAAAAATCATCCATCATCAATCGGCCGCCTCGGCCGTCACCTGCACGTCGTCGAGGTTCCAGCCGGGGGCTGTGACCCAGTCGTCCGTCGGGCCCATGCCCCAGCGGAAGTAGACCGTCGAGTTGCCGTCGGCGATGCCCGCCGGGACTGCGTACTCCACGAACTGCCAGGCACTGTCGGAGATGTGCGACTGACCGCTCGTCCAGAGGTCCGTCCAGGTCGCGCCGTCGTTGGAGACCTGGACGCAGGCGTAATCGTACGGCGCTTCGACGCCGAGCCACCGCCAGAAGCTCAGGCGGATGCTCTTGTGGCCCGTGCAGTCGATCGGACCGGTTGTGGCGTATCGCGTTTCGCCCAGGCTGTCGGCGTAGTCGCCTTCGAGGGCGTAGCCCAGGACGTTGTCGCCCGTGCGGCCGGTGTTCGGGTCGCCATCCCAGGAGCCGTTGCCCGAGGGAACGCCCCAGGCCCAGCCTTCATCGAGCGTCCAGGCGGGGTCGGTGTCCATGTTGGCGGAGTAGATCGCCTGGGACGCCACGGTCACCGAGACGCTTCGGCTGAACTGCCGCACGCCGTCGGTCACCAGGAACGACAGCGTGTGGGTGGTGAACGCCTGGTCGGCCGCCGGCTTCCAGAACACGGTCAGACTCTCGGGGTCGTACCAAGCCCCCTGGGGCAGATTGCCCACGCACCATCGCAGCGGCAGATTCGCCGGGTTCGTGGCGGCCAGATGGACCTCCAGTCGTTCGCCGGGTTTGATCTCCGACGGCGCCGTAATCGAATCCAACCGGGGCGACGCGGCCGTCCATCCGGAATTCTGCGGATCGTGGCGTGACATGCCCCAGGCGGTCAGCTCATCCGTGTACGGAGCCGTCAGGTCCACGACATGGAAGCGGTAATCGCTTGCGGCCATCATGATCTCGACGTCGCCGTCCTGGTCGAGGTCGGCGATCGCCGGAGTGACCTCGGTGTCGGCGGCCAGGTTCAGCATGGGGAATCCCGGCGTGATCGAACCGTCGGCCTCCCAGGCCATGACCGGCTCGCCCGTGGGGGCGACGATCAACTCTCGGGCTCCATCGCCGTCGATGTCGGCGATCAGAGGCAGGCACCGCGTCGTGTCGCCCATGAGCGTCTTGGGATACCCGGCGGCAGTCAGCAGCTTGCCCTTGCTGTCGAAGCCGTAGACGCGGGTGAAAATGAAGCCGTCGCTTTCGACGTATGTGCTGACGTAGACCTCGCTCAGACCGTCGCCGTCGAGGTCGCCAACGCACAGGCCGCCGGCGCCGTCGAGCGAATCGGCGGTCTTGGTCTTCCAGACGGTCGTTCCGTCGGCGCGAACCGCCGTGACCTCCTCTTCCGTGCAGAAGACCAGCTCATCCGTACCGTTTCCGTCGAGATCGGCGAAAGCGGTCCCCTTCGGACTGCCGCCTCGCCATCGAGCCACCGACTGGCCCTCGTGGTCGGGGATGAACGTATAGACCCGGCTCAGGCCCGGTCCCAGGCCGCACAGAGCGATCT
>CALMMH010000912.1 GCA_937868145.1 uncultured Phycisphaerales bacterium | reverse complement strand
GTTGCCGGCGTTGAGCTCGAAGACCGCGACCTTGAACTTCGCCTGTGGAGAGATCCGCCGTAATGCCTGGATGAAGCTGGGAACGCCGCCCAGGCCGTCGGGATCGGCGGGCTTGTCGGTCCAGATGTGGACGTCGAACCAGACTTCCCGGTTGTGCCGGACTGCGAGGTCCAGGATCTTCTTCTGGATCGCCAGGCTCTTGATGCGCGGGGCTCCCTCGAAGTTGTAGGGATCGCGGATCGGCTTGTCGTAGGCGAAGTCGCCGACGACCACCGTGAGGTTCGGATCCTTCGCCCAGATCGCTTCGGCCATGGGTTCGAATCGCTTCCAGTATTCTTCGTCGACGGATTCCTCGTTGCCGAGTTGCATGTATCGCAGACGATACGGCTCCGAATGTCCGTCCTGAACGCGTCTACGTCCCCAGTCGCTTGTGGCCGGTCCGTTGACGTACTCGACGAAGTCGGCCATGTCCTGCGGCGTCTCGCCCATGTTGAAGGCCGGGACGCAGAGGAAGCCCGCCGCCCGGCAGAAATCGATGAAGTCGATGATGCCCCAGCCGTTGCTGGAATGGGGGAACCAGAAACCGCGGTACGGCGGCCGCAGGTCGCGAGGGCCGATCATGTCTTTCCAGCGATACGTGTCGATGTTGACCATGCAGCCGCCGTAACGCAGGACCGTGAGCCCCTGTTTGATGAGGGCCTCGGCCACGTCTTTGCGGACAGGCAGGTCCTTGAATCGTCCCCACGGGCCCGGCTGCAGAAAGGCGTACCCCAGAACAATCGAGCCGGGCTCGGCGAGCCTGAGCGTGAAGCGGGCGGCTTTGTCTGTCGCGTTGGGCGTGAGAGTGAAATCCAGACGCTTCCATCCGCCGGATTGCGGTGTCAAAGCGCTCTCGGCATAGACTGTAGTCCCGTCGCCGCTTTCCAAGGCCGCGATGATGGGAACCGCTTTCTCGCAACGGACCCACAAGACGCCCTCGTACGGCTTGCCCGCCTGGACGTACAAACCCCAGCGGTTCAGACCCTGGTTCTCGACGCCGATTTGTCCCTGACCTGTGACGAACGTCACTCGCTGGCTTTGCCGTCCTTTGAAGGGATCGTTCGTCTCGATCTCGTAGACGCCCCGGGCCGAGCCTCGCTGGGTCGGACGCCACATTTTGCTGACGTGCGGGGCGTTCTCCTGCGGTTTGAAAGAGAGCAGGGTCTCCCGCTCATCCTGGCGAATGCGGAGATTCCGGAATTCCGCCTGCACGTCCCAGGTGCGCAAGCCCACGCTGCCGGGCTCCAGAGGATGCTCCGTGTCCTCGTAGCGGACGATGGACTTGCCGTCCACGCGGATCTCCAGAACGGGTCCGCTGCACGAGACGGCCAGACGAATCCATTGGTTTGTCGGCACGCTGCACGGCGTGTCGCTGATGAGTTCCCAATTGTTCCGATGACGTCCCAGACGCAGAACTTGCCGGGACGGGTTCAATGCGATTTCGTAGCCGAGGAACGCATCGGCCCCGGCGGCTGCTTTGTCGACCTTGACGATCAGGCCCACGTAGCCGTCCTGGCTCTGAGGCATTCGAATGTCCAGGTCAACTTGGCCATCGCCGAGTCGGATGTCTTTCGCGACGAGCTTGGCCCCGTTGTCGCGAGCGACCGTGAGCGAATCGCCGCCGGGCGACCACTGGCCGCCGTAGACGTCGAACTGCGGGAATTCCGGCGGCACAGGCGGCTCCTGGAAACTCTCGCCGTAGAGCATCTGGCTGTAGATGCCGCCGTAGACTTCGTGGTTGACGTCCTCCAGGCAGGCGCCGGTCATGAAACGGCTGATGCGGTTGCTCACCCGGTCGCTGAGGGTGATCGTCGCCG
>CALMMH010000911.1 GCA_937868145.1 uncultured Phycisphaerales bacterium | reverse complement strand
CATCCATCGCAGCCTGCTCTGCCTATTCATGCTGCTGGCGCAAAGCGCAAAACCTCGGGGGTCTGGGGGCAGGCCCCCAGGACACGGCCCGAACGGATCGCCTGCCCGTGCGCAGAGACTACTCGATCGCTCTTGCAAGAATCGCAGTCAGCTCCTCGTCGTTCAGCTCGACAGGGTTGCCCTGCATGCTGCTGGCCTTCCTGGCCTTGGCGACCACGATAGAAAAATCGGCGCTGGACAGGCCATAACGACGCAGACCGGGCAGGCAGAAAACCCCACAGAGATCACCGATCCACGAGACCGCATCAGATGCGTTCGCTGCATCTTTGCCGGTCAGGATGCGTCCAATCTCATCGAAACGAGCCAGAACGACTTGTGCTTCCTCGCTGGAGCCGGCGGCCTTGTCCTGGAGCGACAAAACATTGGCCTGCATGACATAAGGCAGGAGCTTGCCGCAGATCACGCCGTGCGGGGCGCTGGTCATCCCTCCCAGGGGCCCGGCGAATCCGTGGACGGCTCCGAGTTTGGCGTTGGCCAGGGCCATGCCGCTGAAAAGGCTCGCCAAGGACATATCCTCGCGGGCCTGCACATCGGCGCCATCCGCAAAGGCTTGTCGCAGCGACCGACCGGCCCTCTGCAACCCTTCGCGACAGATCCCGTCCGTGAGCGGATTGGCCTTGTTGGAGACGAAAGCCTCAATCAACTGGGTCAGAGCGTCCAACCCGGTGCTGGCGGTCAGTTCCGGCGGCATCGTCTGGGTCAAAAGCGGATCGACGATCGCCTGCCGCGGAAGCATCAACGGGCTCCGGATGCTGACCTTCACCTGCTGGGCCGGCACTCCGAGCACGGTATTGTAGGTGACCTCGGCCCCCGTCCCGGCGGTTGTCGGAACCGCCAAGAGGGGCGCGGCCTGCTCCCGCAGGGGCCGGCCCTTGCCGACGACTTCGAGATAATCCGACAACTCGCCCTGATTCGTCAGCATGGCCGAGACGACCTTGCCGATGTCCAGGACGCTGCCGCCCCCCATGGCGACGACGACATCGGTCTTCGCTTCCCGGGCGGCGACGACCGCAGCCTGGGCCGATTCCGTCGTGGGCTCGCCAACCACATTGAAGACCGTCACGGCGGGTCCTCTCGCGGCGATGGCGTCGAGCAGGGCGGTGAGACGGTCCGCCTTGCTGCCTATGACGAGAAATGCACGTTTTCCGTATCCGGCGACCAGAGCCGGAATCTGCTCGGCGACCCCCTGTCCGAACACGATCCGGCGAACGGTGGAGAATTCGAATTTCATGATGACCTATACGCTCAAATAGTCCCAGCCGTCCTGGGCGGGGAAGACACTGTTGTATTTCACGCTGCTGCGAGGCTCGGCCATCATACTGTCGACCGCGTCCCGCCATTTCTGGTAGTGAGTCGTTTCCTTGTGGCGAGCCGGATCGCTCGGCGTGCGATAGACCTCCACCAGGACGAACCGCGTCGGGTCCTCCTGCTGTTGGATCACGTCGAACCGGGCGATGCCCATCTCGCGGACGCTCTCCTTGGCGTTTTCGACGCTCGCGGCGAGAAACGCCTCGACCTGGTCGGGCTTGACATGGACGAACACGTGCACCACCAACATAGTTCTCTCCTTACCGGCAGCTCTCTTTTGACCGGCAGTGTAGCACGAGAAAGGCAAGAACGCAACCAAGTCAACGAGAGAAACCGGGCCCATCCGGAAACAGGGGGACCTCAGCCTCAGCCCCAATCGCTCGCGCGAGGCCCCGTACCGCGAATTTGCATTCTGCATGGCGCTGTCGATGCATAGGGGTATTACCCGATGGCGCCCTTGTGTCTGCCGTCGCGCTGGCCGTCTTGCGCATCGATGACATCCACCATCCGCTGCAACTCATCGCGGCTGACGATTCCCTTGGAGGTCAGCAGTCTTACGACGGCGGCGAGGTAAAGTCGCAATTCGTCGTTTTCTGCCTGCAGTTGCGCCACATCGGCCGCTGGCGAGTGAGCCCGATTTCGGCGAAGCTCGTCTCTGAGGCTCTCGATCTCGCCCTTCTGGTCGGCCAGATCAAGTTGTTGCCCCAAATCGCCCAGGAAGAAGTACCGTCCCCAACCCATAGTCATTCCCTTTCAGATCGTTTGGGCTTGTCCGCTCGGGGAAATGTACCCGACGATCGCGGGCATATCAACGAGAAACGTTGACAAATGCCCCGCTTTCCGCTATCACCAGCGTGGCGGACGGTGGCTCCTCTGCATCCCGTCCGAATGGAACGGTGGTTGGACACGGAAAGGCTGAGGCACGGATGGCGATTCTGGCAGGGATAGACGAGGCGGGCTTCGGGCCGCTCCTCGGACCGCTGGTGGTGTCGTCCGCGGCGTTTGCGGTCGAGCCGGACCTGTTGGAAGCGGATCTCTGGCAGGTGCTCCGCAAGAGCGTGGGCAAATGCCGCAAAGGCCTGACCGGACGACTGTTGATCGCCGACAGCAAAAAGGCCTTCAACCGCGACGAAGGACTTGGCCATCTGGAACGGACGTCCCTGGCCGTGCTGGACTGCATAGGCAAGAGGCCGGCCGAACTGACCGAGCTGCTGAAGCTGTTGTGTCCCGATTGTCTGCCCCGGCTGGCGGAGTATCCCTGGTACCAGGACCTGAACGAGTGCCATTTGGCAGCCGAATCGAGTGATCAGAGAATCGCCGCGAAAGTCTTTGCCGAGGACTTGCACGCCCATAGGGCGGCCATGACGCATCTGTGGACATGCTGCCTGGATGTCGCCTATTTCAACCGGATGGTCGACAAGGTCCGGAACAAGGCCCAGGTCCTGTTCATCGCGGTCACGCAGTTGATCCAGGGGCTTCTAGCCCGGTTCCCCCGCGAAACTCTCCACATCCAGATCGACAGGCAGGGGGGACGATCGCATTACCGCGAGAATCTGCTGCGGAGCTTCCCCGACATGGAGTTGGCGATCGTGAAAGAAGGGGAGGAATGCAGCGTATATGAGATGCGAGGCGCCGGCCGCCTGGTTCGGTTGACGTTCGAGGTCAAGGCCGACGACCGCTATCTGCCGGTGTCGCTGGCCTCGATGGTCAGCAAGTATATCCGCGAGCTTCTCATGGATCGGATGAATGTGTATTTCGGGAATTTGGATGCGGGGCTGAGGCCCACGGCGGGCTATTGGCAGGATGGTCAGCGGTTCGTCGAAGAACTGCGAACCCGGCTGCCCCATGTGGCGATCGACAACGAACGATTGGTTCGATGTCGGTAAAGATGTATTCCGGATACGGGGTTCAACTATGATCGAGCGGTCTGCGATACACGACCACAAAGAACGGAACTGGCTTAACACCGTGGCGCTCTCCATCATAGCCGTCGTGGCCCTGGCGGCCGCCTTGATCTACACGCGAATCGTCATGATCCCGTTTGTCGTGGCGCTGTTCATCGTCGCCCTGGTGTCTCCGATCGAGGATTTCCAGGTCAAGTGGCTTCGGTTGCCTCGCATCATCGCCATCCTGGTCACTTTGCTCGTGGTCATGGCCATCACGGCGTTGGTCTTTCTCCTGATCGCGCAGGCGATTACCACGATTGTCTCAACCGCCGGCGAGTACAGCGACAGCTTCGAATACATGGCCAACAAGGCGATCGAGACCATCGAATACATCTATCCGAAAGAAGAGCCGGAACCGAAACCTGTCGTGGCGCCGAACGACGCCGGGCCGTTGCCGCCGGCAACACCCAACAAGCCGGAGCCCGTCCCGGAGAAATCCGGGCCCCTGGTGTTGTATCCCCTGATCGAGGAGGCCCAGGGCGGCGCCACTCTCGAGGCCAAACCCTCGACTGCGGAGCCGTCGTCAGCGACGACGTCGACAGTGAAGGACACGAATGAGCCCAACGATCCCAACACGCCGGCCGCCATCCAGGAGGGATTGAAGAAGAAGCCGCGAATCGACACCCAACAGATCGTCAAGGACCTCAAGAACTATATCTTCAACATCGTGACCAACGCCTTCGGCACGATTCTCGGACTGATCTCCAGCATGCTCTTTGTGATTATCTTCGTGCTGTTTCTGCTGCTGGGCCGCAATCCGTACACGACGCACTCCCAGATCTACTCGGACGTCGTCCACAAGATCCGAAAGTACGTCGGCATCAAGATCCTGATCTCGGCGGTCACGGGAGTGCTGGTCTGGATGACCATGGCGATCCTCGGCCTCAAGCTGGCCGGCGTTTTTGGCGTCCTGGCCTTTCTCCTCAATTTCATTCCGTCCATCGGTTCAATCGTCGTAACGTTTCTCCCGGTGCCGATCGCGGTGGTGCAATTTCAGTCGTCGCCTTGGTTGATCGTGCTGGTGGTGGCGATTCCCGGCGCGATCCAGAACCTCCTGGGGAACATCATCGAGCCCAAGCTCCAGGGCGAAGGCCTGAATCTGCATCCGGTCACGATCCTCCTGGCGTTGTCGTTCTGGGGATTGCTCTGGGGCATCGTGGGGATGTTCCTGGCGGCCCCGATCACCGCCGCCATTCGCATCGTGTTGATGCAGTTCGACATGCTCCGCCCGGTCGCCAAGCTCTTGGCCGGCGATTTCACGGAGTCGCCGATTTCAGCTCGTCCATCAGGAATCCGATCTGGCGATCCTCTTCGCGAATGATCCGGTCGAGCATCTGCTGGCAGGCCGGATCGCGGGCGAAGTCCTTCAGCCCGTGGTAGAAGATGATGACTTCGTTGGCCCGGCGGACAGCGTCTTTCAGGACCTGGCGTCTGTTCTCCCGGCCGGTCAGACGGACAGGGGGGTCCTGCCGAGTGGCGAAACCCGCCAGACCGGACATCACTTGTGGATTGGAAAGCACGTAGTTGTCCGGGTCGAACGTTCCGAACTCGCCGGTTTTCTCGGAAAACCGCCTCCGCATGCGAGCCCAGATCTTCTCGTGTTTGGCCTTCCAGGTGGCAAGTCGGTAGTAGATGTCGCGAAGCGCAGCGTCATCGAATAGTTCGGCGGTCTTGAGGTAGAACTTGGCCCCTTTGTGCTCCACCTGCTCGGCGATCTGCAGAATCTCGAAGACGTTGAACTTTGTTTCCACGCCGCTTTCTCTCGATCGACTTCCCACCCGTTTGGCCCAGGGAACCACGCTGAAGCACGAACCGCCACGCCCGGCGGCATTGACCACCAGAATACCCAGACACCGTAACCTATTATAGCTGCGGGAGATACCTAGTCAACTGAAAACGGCACCCCTCTCGTCAGGAGACACTTTTGCGTTCGAGTTGAGTGGCGAAGACCTCGTAGCTGTCATGGGCAAACAGGCAGAAGACCACGCGATCCAGACCGGTTTTGCCCCGAAGATGCTCGATTGTTGCGTCGAGCATGATCTCGGCGCAGCGACCGATGGGAAATCCAAAGATGCCGGTGCTGATGGCCGGAAAGGCAAGGCTGTTGAGCTTGTGTTCGTCTGCGAGCTTCAAGGAATTCACGGTGGCGTCGCGGAGCTTGCGGTCCTCGTCGCCCTCGCCCATCCGGGGCCCGACCGCGTGGATGACGTGTCGGGCCTTGAGTTTGCCGCCGGTGGTGATGACGGCTCCGCCGACGGAGGTGCCGCCGAGGCGGTCGCACTCCGCCTGAATCGCCGGGCCGCCTTTCCTGCGAATCGCTCCGGCCACACCGCCGCCGAGCACCAGTTGACTGTTGGCTGCGTTGACGATCGCGTCGGTGTCCATCTCCGTGATGTCGCCCTCGACGAGTTCGAGCATCCGATCCCCTATCTTCACATCCATCTTGGAATCCTCCCTACACGTATCCACCCTGAGACTGTCCCTCGCACATGGTAGCCCCTGATGGCCCGACGCGTCAAACACATCCCGGCAAAACCACCCGGCTTCGTGTGAGAGCGAACATCCCAGGGCCGTCCGCTGCACAAACGAACCCAATTCCGGCCGCGGCACCGGCAGTCCCGTCCCTCCGCGAATTGGCTTCGTTTCGCACGAACGACCCCGTGGCCGAGCCTGAAGGCCGGGTTATTCGCTCTTCCTGCTTGAAACTTGACACTTCGCACTTGAAACTCCCTCTGAATTGGCTTCGTTTCGCATAACGAGTTTGCTTGGACACGACGACCTCGTCAACCAGTGATCCCGCCCGGCCCGCCGGAGGTTCCATGCCCGCTCGAAACCGCTTTCACGCTGGGCCGCCCCTATCATGCCCTTGGCGAAAAGCGAAAAATGCCGGGGTTTGGGGCGGAGCCCCAAGAAGATCGAACTACGCTAAACCAGATGAGACTCAACCCAGGGACGGTCATCGCTGTTCCTTGTCTTATAGAAGACGCTTCTGGACGGGTGTATGTTGCACAATCACCGAACATAATGCCGACATTCTTCACCACAGAGGCACAGAGGTCACGGAGAAAGTTGTTTGTAGTGTGCCCGTAAGGGCATCTCTTCGGGTCGCAGGACACGAACCACGGACCACGGCTTCGGAACCGCCGATGGGGCTCGCATGAAGGCACAAAGACACGAAGAAGAGCCCGAATCCCGACCGTTGTGGCTCCGTGGCTTTGTGTGAGATTTCCGCTCTTGAGCCTCGGATTGCTGCCTCCGAATCTGCGAAAATCTGCGTAATCTGCGGACCACCCCTCCGGAATGAAGAACAAGAATTCATCCGCAGATTTCCCGAAGCAGGGGCACCGTGGCGGTGTCGCCAATTGACGCAGATTCAGGCCGGAGTCTGCCGCGTTGGGCCGCCAGAACGGTACTCCAAGCGACAGATGCTCAGCTCCCGAGTGTGGGTAAGCTCTTTTCCGACAAGGAGTTACGCAGGAAGGCAGAGAGACTTTACCTGACACCTTTAGCTTACCCGTTCTCATGACGCCGTCCCGTTCTCACACCGCTTTTTCCTTGTCCCTTGCCGCTTTTTTCCGCTATGATTCTCCCAGGAAGTCCCCCGGATGAAGCTGCGATGGATGAGTGGGAGTCCGCCGTGGGCTGCCGGGATGTAGAGTGGCCCGGAAGTGCAGGATGGTTGCGGATGTCGGAGAGCCGAGAGGAAAAGCCATGGTCAACGATCCTGTAAACGGCACCGGGAACCTGCCGGCCCTGCCTGACGACCCCGGCCAGTTCATTCTGTACCAGACCGAGGACGGGCAGACGCGCGTCGAGGTCCGCTTCTTTCAGGAAACCGTATGGCTCTCCCAGAAGGTGATAGCGGAGCTGTTCCAGAAGGATGTGCGCACCATTAGCGAGCACATTCGCAACATCTTCTCGGAAGCGGAGTTGTCCGAACCGGCAGCTATCCGGAAATTCCGGATAACTGCCTCCGACGGCAAGCAATACGATACGCTCCACTACAACCTGGATGTTATCATCTCGGTCGGCTACCGCGTCAAAAGCCATCGCGGCACCCAGTTTCGCATCTGGGCCACCCAGCGCCTCCGGGAGTACCTGATCAAGGGATTCACCCTGGACGACCAGCGCCTCAAGCAGGCCGGCGGCGGCAACTACTTCGACGAGTTGCTCGCCCGCATCCGCGACATTCGCTCGTCCGAGAAGGTCTTCTGGCGCAAGGTGCTCGATCTCTACGCCACCAGCATCGATTACGACCCGAACACGGATCTCTCGCATCAGTTCTTCGCCACCGTGCAGAACAAGATGCACTGGGCCGCCCACGGCCACACCGCCGCCGAGATCGTCGCCGAACGGGCCGACGCCGCCAAGCCCCACATGGGCCTGACCGCCTGGACGGGCGACAAACCCCGAAGGTGCGACATCGCCGTCGCGAAGAACTACCTCAACAAGGAAGAACTCGAAGCGCTGAACCTCATCGTATCGTTCTACCTCGACTTCGGCGAGCTCCAGGCCCGCAGCCGAAAGCCGATGTACATGCGCGACTGGATTGCCAAGCTGGACGACTTCTTCCGCCTGTCCGAGCGCGACATCCTCGATCACGCCGGAACCATTTCGCACGACGATGCGCTCGCCAGGGCCGAACGTGAGTATGAGAAATGGCGCACGCAGCAAGCGGCGCTGCCCAGCCCCGTCGAGGAGCATTTTGACGAGGCAATCAAGGAGATCAAGCAGTTAAAGCCGTCGCCGCCGTCCAGGCCGGGCAAGGGGAGACGGAAGAATCGTGGAAAAACGGAAGACTGTCAGTAATACTCCACGACCAGCAGTAAAGCTTAAA
>CALMMH010000910.1 GCA_937868145.1 uncultured Phycisphaerales bacterium | reverse complement strand
CACGGACTTCACGTGGTCGGCCAGCGACTGGAACAAGCCGCGGATCCGGTCCTGCACGCCGTGCTCGTCGAACCAGACGTCGAGGTCCTCGCCCTCTTCGCCGCCGACGGGTTCGTCGGGTCTGCGAATCGGCCAATTCTCCATCTCCTTGATGCGATCCCGCAGCTCGATCACTTCAACAGGGCAACCCGCCCAGTCATGCTCCCAGCAGACGATCAGATCGCACCGCTCGGCGTCGCCGCCGTGCTGTTTGAAGTCGCTGGAACGATACTCGAACTCCACGCGGAGACGCTCCCATCCCTTGCCGGTGAACCGTCGGGCGATGCCGTCGGGGGATTCCGGCCGAATTTCCTCAACATACATATTGAGGTCGTCCGCCACTTTTCCGAACAGGAAGAATACGCCGCTTTCATTCAGCGGAGCGTACACCATTCCGCGGAAGTTGATCAGATCACCGACTACACTTCGTTCCATAATCGCCATTGTCTATTCCCTTCCTTGCCGTGAATGACAACCAAACCCATACTTAGGTATCTCTCCGAGGAGAATCACGCCGACATAGTAACGCTCCGGCGGGATTCTGCAAGGCATTTATTTTCGGACCACGGAGACGGGCGTGTGCCGCCTCGGTGTATCGCGGGGAGGGAGGCAAGAGCCGCGTTATTCCAGGACCCCATCGCTCATATCGTCCCATTCCCCCCGTAGGATTTGGGCCATAGGGTGATGTTTTGTCGTGAGCATATCCCTGAAGGGAACCGAGTGAGATCCCCATGGATGAAGCTTAGGGCTCGCCGCTATGGTGAGAGAGGACGAACCTTCAATGGGGGGGAATTGGAAGCAAGACTCTGGAGAACAATACCGATGAAACTATTCCGAATCAATGACCTAAGGATGTTGGCCGAACGAAGGCAGTGGCCCTGTGTTTCGCTCTTTCTGCCGACGCATCGAATGGGAAAAGACACTCGGGAGAATCCGATCCGTCTGCGAAACGCCGTCGGCGGCGCCAAAGACCGGCTCACAGAAACCGGTTATCCGAAGGACCGTATCGCCGAGATGCTCGAGCCCGCCAACGATCTGATCGCCAGCCGGGAATTCTGGCTCCACCAGTCCAGCGGCCTGGCTGTATTCATCGCCCCGGGCTTCTTTGAATACTACCGTGTTCCGCTGAAGCTCCACGACGATGTCGTGGTCGCCGACCATTTCGCGGTCGGCCAGCTCGTTCCTCTGTTCACGAAGGACGGCCGGTTCTACGTTCTGGCGATGAGCCCAAAGCACATCCGCTTCTTCGAGGCCACGCGGACCGGCATCCAGGAGCGGGTCGTGCCCGATATGCTCAAAAACATCGAGGATCTCAGAAAATACGATGTGACCGAGGAGTATCTGCAAGGGCATACCATTGCCCCAACCCCAGGCGCCGGCGGGGCCGGCGCGACCCTGATGCTGCACCGCTACGGTACGATCTCCGACAAGGCCCAGTACAAGGCCGATGTACAACGATATGTGCACGCCGTCGCCCAAAAACTCGATCGGTTTCTCGCAGGCGACGACGCCCCGCTTGTTCTGGCCGCGGTGGAGTACGAACAGACGCTTTACAGGCAGGAATGCACGTATCAGTACCTGCTGGACGCCGGCATCGAGGGAAACCCCGACGGCCTCAATGAGGATCAGGTTCATCATGCGGCCTGGGAGATCGTCGAACCGTACTTCGCACGGGCCAGGAGGGACAGCTTCGGGCGCTTTTCTGATCTTCTGAACACCGGCAAAACTTTGGACGGAATCGAGCAGATTCTGCCTGCGGCCGCCCACGGACGCGTCCACGCTCTCTATCTTCGGACGGATGTGCCGGTCTGGGGCCGGTTCGATCCGAAGACGTCGGCCGTCGAGGTCCATGAGACTCCCCAAGAGGGCGACCGCGACCTTCTATGCCTGGCGACGATCCACGTCCTGCAGAACAAAGGGATTGCCTACGCCTTGCAGAAAGAGGAGATGCCGACGAAAAAACCGTACGTGGCGATGTTTCGCTATTGAGCGGTCGCTCGACGCAGCTCACGAACACAGCCCGACCGATTCTGGGTTCCGAGGGCGGATCAATCAGCCATACCGTCCGATGAGGCGATCGTCTCGGCCAGCGGCAGCAGGATCGAAAACGATGT
>CALMMH010000909.1 GCA_937868145.1 uncultured Phycisphaerales bacterium | reverse complement strand
GACCCAGTCGCCGTTCTCCGCCCGGCGGTTGGGCTCGCCCCGGCTGTCCGTGCCCCAACGTCCGCCGTCATCTTCGAGGTTGGGCCCCCAACTGTACAGGAGAAACCCTCCGCCGGTCCTCCTGTACGTGAGGGGCCCATGACCGTAAGGATCGTCGGGCAGCTTCTTCAGATAATCCTGCTCGACCAACTGATCCAGGGAATCCGGGCAAGCCCCCGTGTCGATGTCATATCGCTTGACGGCTACAAGAACGATCGTCGCAAGCTCGTGCGTCTTGATCCGCCATGCCTGCTGGCTCATACGATCATACGCAGGCGCCACGACGTCCAGAAGGAGACTTCTTGCCTTTGGCGGATCACACTCGCGTCGAGCCACCTCTGCCTCCCACTGATTCGGCGGCACGACGAACCATCTCTGGGCTTCCTGGAAGTAGTCTTCCACCATGGCCACAGCCTCGCGCCGGCCGGGATACTGAAATGCGAAGATGCCGATCAAATTGCGACGCCAATCGCCGGCGGCGAAGGGGATCCCCTGTTTCAAGACGTGCCCGCCGCCGTGCCCATCGTCGGTGAAACGACGTTGGATATTGTCGTACCAGAAGACCATCTCGCCGTCGAGGCTGACCACCTGTCGGTTGGGATCGAAATGCCGCTCCAGTTCCTGCTGCGCGCGAGCCAACAACGGCCCCGGCACGTCGGCTCTGTGCAGAATCAGGGCGATGCCGTCGTAGCAGATGGACTCGGACGCAACGCCGTTGAGCTGATCGTTCAAAAGCCCCTTGCCTTGCAGATGCCGGCCGAACCGGCGCAGCACGAAGCAATCGTCGAGAGCCTCCTCGATGCGTCCCTCCGAGGCCTCCCAGGCGATCTGCTCTCGCAGAGCCACAATAACTTGCCTGTATCCGCTCAAGACTTGCATGGCATCCCCCATGGCGGCGGTCGGATCCCCAACGCTTGCGTCATAGGCCGGCCAGTAATCCGCCATGCGAGAGGCCTTACGAAGCGTATCGAACGCCGACTGGTTCTCCCCGAGCCATCGCTTGAGAGCTTCCTTCTCCTCCTTGCTGTAACCGCTGAACCACTCCACCGTCGAACGCTCGAATGCGCCGCCACGGGTCACCTTGTCCTTGAGCGATTGGGGAGCTTGGACGCACGCTTTGGCGGCCTGGTCATACAGGGGCTTGGCGTTCATCGCGTCGGCCGCGGCCGGCCGCCAGCGGTCGTTGAGCCACTCGACGTAATTCACGCGGATGGTCGGCTTGCCGAGAGTCATCGGCAGGGAACAGATGAACGCGTACAACACGAACACGCCAAGAGCCTGTGCGCTGCGGATGAGCGCCTTCGCCCACAACGGCCGGCATCGCTTCTTCGCCCGCCGGCACAGAACGCCGATCAATCCCGCGTCGCCGAACTCCTCAACGAGCCGTCGACCCCTTTGCTCTCGCTCCTCACCGCTCGTGCAATCCCGCAACTCATCCTCGAAGTGCGACGTCAGTTCCTCGCGCACCTCCAGGCGGACGCGCTTGCGATAACGCATCTTCCGCACGACCGCCGCGATGAACTGCTCCGCACACCCCGGCAGTTCGAAAGGACTCTTCTCTGGCGTGTTCTCTCGCTTCATATCGGAACCATCCTCAGTCTACGGGTTCACCGGCCAGAAGACCGCGTCGGCCTCGGCATTCCATGTCTCGAGACGACCCGTCTTGTCCTTGCCCG
>CALMMH010000908.1 GCA_937868145.1 uncultured Phycisphaerales bacterium | reverse complement strand
CGTCAAGATGGACAGCAAGGGCACAGATCAGCCTCTGAAAACCAGCACATATCGTGCCAGGCCATCAGTAGGCAGAGATCTATGTTGGATCTCGGCAGGGACTCAGAGAATGGGATTGGAGCTCCGCTTCCACATGAGTTGCTGTATTCTGCGGACCAGTTTGGTGCAGAAGAACCGGTTTGAAAAAGTCAGACCGTTGCTGCGAAAAGCATGGATGATCTCGCGATTGCCCTGAATGATCCCCCGAATCCTATTGGCCCGCCCGCCGGCTCGCATCCGGACAAGAGGTTTTGGGACGTACCGAAGACCGATTTCGTTTCTTTCGATGAACCGAAGCATCAATTCGAAATCGCCCGCGATTCGATAGGCGGGATCAAAACCACCGAGTTCCTGGTATACCGAGGTTCGGCAGAAGAACGTGGGATGGGGCGGAACCCAGCCACGATGGAAAGCTCTCGGCCGGTATTCGCCGGCGCGCCAATAGCGAAGGACCCGGCTGGAGTTCTGACGCCCCACATACACGAGATCACCATAGACGCCGTCAACGTTCTTTGCGTGCATCGCACCGGCGACGTCGCCGATCACGCTGGGCGACATGTACACGTCGTCCGCATTCAGGAAGCCGACGATCTCGCCCGTAGCCAGGGCAAGTCCCTTGTTCATCGCGTCGTAAATGCCTCGGTCCGGTTCGGAGATGAACTTTTTGATCCGGCCATTGTATCTGCTCACGATTTCCCGGGTTCCGTCCGTCGAGCCCCCATCGACGATGATATGCTCGATGGACTCGTATCTCTGCTCGCGAACGCTGCGAATGGTGTCCTCGATGGTATCGGCGCTGTTGAAACACACTGTGACAATCGAGACCTTCATTCCATTCGAGGCAGACCCCGACGGGTTCTCGTCAGCGTTGAGAGCGAGGTCCTCGTTCATCCGAGACGGGAGCGGTCGATCCATGTTCACTGATCTCACATTCAACAAAGACACTGGGACACCGACAGGGGAAGAGGCCGCCGATTATCTTGTCGCACGCCCAGAAAAACGGCAATGTGACGAACAACAGCCGCGGAACCGGCACATAGTGATTCCCACGG
>CALMMH010000907.1 GCA_937868145.1 uncultured Phycisphaerales bacterium | reverse complement strand
GCCCGATTCCGCCGGGGCCGGGGCATTCGAGCAAGTTGCGGCCGCAGTCCCGAACGAGTGCCGAAACGTCGGATGGCACGACGTCGCCGATGCGATCGGCGAACTGGCCCGGGAGGTCGATGCGCGAGTTCAGGAGAGCCGGCACGACGCTCCTTCCATCTTCCTGATGGTTTTCGGCCTGCAGCGATACCGGATGCTCCGCCGCAGCGAGGACGTGTTCAGCCTCTCTCACGACGAAGAAGCCGGGCCCCGTTGCGACGCCCAGTTCGCCGACCTGCTGCGGGAAGGCCCGACCGTCGGCGTCCACACGCTGGTTTGGGCCAACACGCTGAGCACGCTGGAGCGGACCCTGGATCGCGCGACGGTCCACGAGTTCGATCATCGCGTGCTGTTCCAGATGAGCACGGCCGATTCGAGCAACCTGATCGATTCGCCGATCGCCAATCAACTGGGCCTGCACCGGGCCCTGCTCCACAGCGAAGAACAAGGCGGCATGGAACGATTCCGGCCGTACGCCGCAATCCCGGAGGAATGGCTGGCCGAGGCCGGCAAGAAGTTGTCACGGAGAGACACAGATGGAATTCGAGAATCAAGAAATCGCACGGACTGACACGGACAATCACGGACACACACGAACGAGAGTGTCCGTGAAAGTCAGTGGAGGTCCGTGTCGGTCCGTGCTCGGCTTGTATGTCCTCGCCCTTCTTATGCTATGCAGCCCGGCGGCCTGGGCACGCGATCCGGCGGCGGATTTCCGCGAGCCTCCCGCCTCGGCCCGGCCTTGGGTCTACTGGTTCTTCATGGACGGCAACCTCAGCCGCGAAGGCATCACGGCGGACCTGGAGGCCATGAGCCAGGCAGGCATCGGCGGCGTGATCCTCATGGAGGTCGATGTGGGTGTCCCCAAGGGCCCGGTTCGATTCATGAGCGAACCCTGGCGGGCCTTGTTCAAACATGCTGTGATCGAAGCCGAGCGTCTGGGTCTGCAAATGACGCTCAACGCCGGACCGGGCTGGACCGGCAGCGGCGGCCCGTGGGTCAAAGTCGAACAATCGATGCAACACCTCGTCGCCAGCGAGACCAAGGTCACAGGCGGGCAACGATTCCAGGGAGCCCTCCCACAGCCGCAACCGCGACCGCCCTTCTTCGGCCCCGTGCCCGCGGAACTGGAGCCGATGCGGAACGGGTTCTATCGCGATGTCGCCGTGCTGGCGTTCCCGACGCCGCCGGACGGCCCGGGCATCGCCGACCTCGACGACAAAGCTTTGTACGTGCGAGCGCCGTATTCCTCGCAGCCGGGCGTCAAGCCCTATATGCCTGCGCCGGCAGAAGACCCAACGCTTCCCGCAATCGCTCGGGGCAGTCTGGTGGACCTGACGAACCGCCTCGACCCCAACGGCCGGCTCACGTGGGATGTGCCCGAGGGCGAGTGGACCATCCTGCGTTTCGGCCGCACCACCACCGGCGCAAACACGCGGCCCGCGCCGCAGCCGGGATTGGGCTTCGAATGCGACAAGTTCGATCCGGCCGCCCTCGACGCCCACTTCGATTCGTTTGTCGGCACGTTGTTGCGAGAGATCGGCCCGCGCCCGACCGACCGCCAAGCCGGCTGGACAATGCTGCACATCGACAGTTGGGAAATGGGCTCACAGAATTGGAGCGAGAAGTTCCGCGAGGAGTTTCGGCGACGACGGGGTTACGATCCGCTACCGTACCTCCCTGCGATGACCGGTCGGATCGTGGAGAGCCTGGAAGTCTCCGAGCGATTCCTCTGGGACCTGCGACAAACCGCCCAGGAACTCGTGATCGAGAACCACGCACAGCGTCTCAAAGCCCTCGGCCGCAAGCATGGTTTCGGCCTCTCCATCGAGCCCTACGATATGAACCCCTGTTCCGACCTCAGTCTCGGCGGTGTCGCGGACATCCCGATGTGCGAGTTCTGGGCCCAAGGCTACGGATTCGACTCCGCGTTCAGTTGCATCGAGGCGACATCGATCGCGCACACGCTCGGCCGGCCGATCGTCGCAGCCGAAGCATTCACATCAGACTCCGGGGAGGCATGGAGGCTCCATCCCGGCGTCATGAAGCGGCAGGCCGACTGGGCGTTCTGCATGGGAATCAACCGACTGGTTTTCCACCGCTTCGCACACCAACCCTGGCTGGACCGCCGGCCCGGCATGACGATGGGGCCCTACGGCGTTCACTACGAACGCACACAGACCTGGTGGCCGATGGTCGGCGCCTGGCATCAGTATCTCGCACGCTGCCAAGCGGTGCTGCAAAGAGGCCGGACGGTGGCGGACATCTGCTATCTCGCACCCGAGGGCGCGCCTCACGTCTTTCGCCCGCCCGCCTCCGCGATGCAGGGATCGGGCCCTCTCCGCGACCGTAAAGGCTACAATTTCGACGGCTGCGCACCTGAGACTCTCTTGACCGGAGCGACTGTAAAGAACAAGCAACTGGTCCTTTCGAGTGGGGCAACCTATCGGGTGCTCGTTCTGCCTGAAATGGAGACGATGACGCCGGAGTTGCTCCGCAGAATTCATAGTCTGGTTAAAGCCGGCGCAACGGTGATCGGTCCGAGACCCATCAAGTCGCCCGGCCTGAACGGCTATCCGGAGTGCGACCGAGAGGTGCAGCGTCTGGCGGCCGATTTGTGGGACGATGATGCAACAGGACCTCGGTTCGGCAAAGGCCAAGTCATAGCGGTGAAACCGAGTCCGACGAATTCCCCTGCCAAATCTCAGCTGCCGTCACTTCCTGCAAACGCTCGCTGGATCTGGCATTCGGAGGGCGACCCCGCCGGCAGTGCCCCGGTTGGGACGAGGCTCTTTCGCCGTGCGTTCACTCTCAACACCGATGCACAAATCGTATCGGCACAACTGTTGATAACCGCCGATAATGCCTTCGAAGTGCAGGTAAATGACAAACCGGCAGGCCAAGGCGACAATTTCAAGCGAGTCTATGTCTTCGACCTCGCCAAGCTGCTGAAGGCAGGCGACAATGTCCTGAGCGTCCTCGCAGAGAACGGCGGTGAGTCCCCCAACCCGGCTGGTTTGATCGGCTCACTGATCGTCCGTTTCGACGATGATCGCGTGTTGACCATCCCGACCGATCGCCAATGGCAGACCGCTGCGTCGAATGGAGCGGACTGGTGCACGGCCATGGAACTCGGGGAGTTGGGCATGTCTCCCTGGGGCAAGATCGGCGAGGCGACCCCGCAGAAGTACCCGGACCTATACTGCGACTACAACCTGGTCGCCGAAATCCTCGACAAGATGAATGTCCCGCCGGACTTCGAGTCGGACGCACCCCTGCGATACACACATCGCCGCGACGGCGACGCCGACATTTATTTCGTCGCCAACCCAGCCGGTCAGCCGGTCATTGCAGACTGCGCATTTCGCGTTACGAGACAACGGCCCGAGATTTGGGACCCAATGACCGGCGAAGTGCGTTCCCCCGAGCAATCCGCAGTGAAGGATAAATGCACACACATGCGATTGTCGCTGGAGGCCGACGGGTCCGTGTTCGTGATGTTCGAGAGGAAGCCGCTCGGCAGAAGATTCACCTCCGACAAGCCCTCTCGCGGACTTCCGCCTGAGATCGAGGTCGCAGGTCCATGGGAAGTCCGCTTCGAGCCTGGGCGAGGGGCGCCGGAGAGCGTCGTCTTCAACACGCTGACCGATTGGTCGAAGCATGCGGACCCGGGTGTGAAGTACTTCAGTGGTCAGGCCACATACCGCACACGGTTCATGTTGGACCCGGCAAAAACTCAGAAATCGCGATGGATGCTCGACCTGGGCCGGGTGGAGGTTATGGCGCAGGTGAGACTCAACGGCAAGGATCTCGGCGTCCTGTGGAAGGCTCCGTTCCAGGTGGAGATCACCGACGCGGTCAAGCCCGGCGAGAACGTCCTGGAAGTCGCCGTCGCCAACCTCTGGCCGAACCGGCTGATCGGCGATCTTTCCCTGCCGCCGGAGAAGCGGACTACTTGGACCACGTGGAATCCCTATACGAAGGACTCCCCGCTGCTCGAGTCCGGCTTGCTGGGCCCGGTTCATTGCAAGACCATCGGCAGATGAAGAGGCGATGGAGCAAGCCCCACCCTACGAACCAAGGATTCCGATGGGCGGGGTCGTTTTCCAGCGGCCTCGCGTGAAATCGGGGAAGTCCATGGGGCTGCTTCGCTTCGCGACGGATTTCTCGCTCAGTTCGGTGATGCAGCTCCAGACCGCGGCGTCGTAGACGTCGATGTCCGGAGTTGTCCCGGTTCGCAGCGCGTGGATCAGACGGTACAGCGTCAGCCAGTCCGCGCCGCCATGCCCGCCCTCCGACAGAGCCTTCTCGCCCCAGGATTTCCACAGCGGGTGCTCGTACTGTTTGTAGTATTCCTCCATCGGCTCCCACGTGTCGCTCTTGGGGCTGCGGCCCTCGATGTAGATCTGGTCCAAGGTAGCCGAGTAGATGCCTTGCGTGCCCTGCACGCGGTAGATGAGATCGTAGGGACGCGGCAGTTTCGTGTCGTAGTAGAGCGTGATTGTCTGACCGTTGACGGTGCGGATCAGACTCGTGTTGATGTCCGCGCCAGGATTGCCACGCGTGCCGTCGGCGCTCATGGAGACGAGATAATCAAACCGGTTGCCGCGGTTGATATCCATCCACTGAGCGACCGGGCCGATGGCGTGCGTCGGGTAGCTGTTGCCCGTCTGCACGAGCGGGTCGGCCGAACGCGGCGCCCCGGGACCCACCTTCTGATAGTAGTGCTGATATCCCGCTTCGCAGTGGCGAAGCTCGCCGAACAGGCCTTTTCGCAGCATGTGGTGGACCAGCATCACATTGCGGAAATAGCAGCAGTTCTCCAGAATCACGCAGTGCCTGCGGGTCTTCTCCGCCGTCTCGACCAGTTGCCAGCACTCTTCGACCGTCTCGGCGGCGGGCACTTCGGTCGCTGTGTGCTTGCCCGCATTCATGGCCGCCACAGCGATCGGCGCGTGCCATTTCCACGGCCGAACCGCGTTGATCACCAGGTCCAAATCCTCAGTCTCGCACAGGCGTTGGAAATCGGTCTCGCCTCGGGAGTAACCGGCAGGCTTGGCCTGTCCGGCGGCGGTCACCAAGTCCTGCGCCTTGGCGACGCGATCCTCGATAATGTCGCAGACGGCTTTGACCTGGACTCCTTCCAGGCCCAGCAGGATCTTCAGCAGCCAGGTCCCACGCCCGCCGATGCCCACCAGGCCGACGCGAACCGTTTCCATTGCGGGAGGCTTTGCCTCGGAGGCGAAGGTCGCCCCGCCAACCGCCCACGCCGTCGCGCCGGCCGTTCCGATTCTCAGGAAATCCCTGCGGTCCAATTGTGCACGCATGGTCGTCCTCCCGATTTGTTGCGCTTCTCACCATTCAATCATGACAACGTCGTCCGACTTCGTGCGGAGTTCTCTTTGAACTTCAATTGTGAGTTTGTCGCCGACAGTGCTCACGGAAAGCTCTTTTCCCGTGGCTAGCATCGCGGCTCGCTTGGGCTTGGTGACGCCGGTCAGCATGATTGCGTCCTTGGAGGCCGGACCATCCGAAGTCGCAGGCAGCAGATGCGCAAACCACGTCTGCCCGCGGAGGGTGGCCGGAACGTTGCACTTGTCCGGAAAGGGTCCGGGCTCCACGCCGACGAGGGACGTGCCGTTGTGGGCCATCCAATCTTTCATCTCGGCCATGGACTCGTAGAAGCAGTCGGGCATTTCGCCGTCGGGCCGGGGGCCGTAATTAGCCAGGACGTTGCCGCCCCAGGTGCGGACCGTCGCCAACTTCGAGATCAGCAGACTCGCCGAGGCACAATGCTCCGGCTTGGTATAGCCCCAGGCGCCGACCATGCTGAAGCAGTGCTCCCACCAGCCGGCCGGCCTCGCATCCGGCAGCTGGTATTCGTAATGTGAAGTCACGACGTCACCTCGACCGTGCTGGCGATCGTTGACGATGATCCCCGGCTGGAGTTTGCGGATCTGCTCGATCGTGAGCACGTTGGGTCCGGCGCTGCCGTCGAACCAGAGGTAATCGATGGACCCATACCAGGTCAACAGTTCCTCGATCTGGCCGTTCACGTAGGCGACGTATTTGTCATCGAGATCGGCAGGACGCTCCGGCAACTGAACCGGTTCATGATTCAAGCCAAGATGAGGCAATTCGGCCGTGCCCTTGGAGCCATAGCCAAAACTGCGATACTGACGATCGAAATGCCAATCGGGCGGGGAATAATAGAAGCCGACCTTGAGCCCCTGCCGCCGGCAAGCGTCGACGAACTCGCGGACGAGATCCCGTCCGCCGAGATAGGTCCGCGTATTGAAGTCGCCGTGCTTGCTCGGCCAGAGTGCAAAACCGTCGTGGTGCCGCGTGGTCAGCACGACGTAACCGAATCCCGCGTCCTTCGCCGCCTTGAGCCAGCGATCGGGATGATAATTCGTCGGGTTGAACTGTTCGGCCAGCGCGAAATACGCCGCGGGCGTCAGCTTGTTGGAGTTCTTCGCAGAGGCGTCCCACGGCGTGTTCTTCATCATGCCCCAGGACAGATCGAGATTGCCTGGAATGGACGCCAGGCCCCAGTGAACGAACATGCCCAGGCCGGCCCGCGGGAACCAGTGATCCGTCGTAAGAGTCGAGTCGGCCGCCGCGCTCTGCGTTGCAGCCACGCCAATCACACTGTGCTGATCCGCGGCTTGT
>CALMMH010000906.1 GCA_937868145.1 uncultured Phycisphaerales bacterium | reverse complement strand
CGATCATGATCAGGGGAAGTTCGAACACCGCTCCCGCTCCAAGCATGAACATGAGGGTGAAACTGATATAGTCCCCGATCTTGATGATGGCCTTCAGATGCTCGGTCTTATAGGCAACGAGGAACGGAATAGCGAAGGGAAGCAGGAAGAAAAAGCAGAACAGCACGCCGATGCCGAAGAAGATCGTGGCAAAGACGACGAACTGGCTGGCGTACTTTCGTTCATGCCGCAGAAGACCGGGCGCAATGAACTTCCAGACCTGATAAAGGATGACCGGGAGCATCAGCATCATTCCGGCGACGAACCCGATCTTGAGGTGGGCCATGAAGGGCTCGGTGAGTGTGGTAAAATGCAGCTCCTGGATGCTCTTGTTCGGCGTGAACGTAATGAAAGGATAGACTTTCTGAAAACCTGCCGTGGCATTCAAGGGCAGCAGCAGTATGCCGAGAATGTCCTCGGAATAATTGAAACAGACAATGAAGCCCGCTCCGATGGCGATACAAATATAGACGATCCGCTTCCGGAGCTCATCGAGATGGGACCAAAAGGACATCTTTGATTCTTCAGGATTTGCCGTACCCATCAGGTCCCTTCTCCGCATCCGCGGTCTCCTTGGTTTCCTGCGTCAATAATTTCCCGGCCTCTGCGGTTTTGAGACCGGTTTCTTTTCCTTCCACATCGGCCTTCAGTTTCTCAATGTCTATCTTGCTCTCGGCGGCGCGCACCTCGGTCTCGATGGTGCACGCAGTACGACGCATCGAGTCGCATCGGGATCGGCGGCTACAGCGACCGGCCCGACGACCGGCAGCAGGACGACCGGCAGCAATTCATCCTGGGCGACACCCGCTCGTTGGATGATGTGATCCGGGAACTGGCCGAGGCCGGCTACATCACGTCGTTTTGCACGGCCGGCTATCGCTGCGGACGCACCGGGGACAGAATCATGGGCCTGCTGCGAAGCGGCAAGGAAGGCCAGTTCTGCAAGCTCAACGCCGTCATCACATTCCGGGAGTGGTTGGATGATTTTGCGACCCCCCGGACCCTCGTCGCCGGCGAGAAAGTAATCGCCCAGGAAATCGAACAGGTCAGACAGCGGCAGCCGGAGGTCTTCGAGGCGTTCCTGAGGTTTTACGAACAGACCCAGGCTGGCAAACGCGATCTGTACTTCTAAATCAGACGAAGGATTGCGGGATTCCGCGATCCCATGAGAAAGGAACCAGGACTTAACACATGGCAAAGACTTTGACGAAAGAACAACGGCCCCTGCCAGCCACGCACGAGGAGAAACTGGCCGAGCTCAGGACGCATATGGCCGAGATCCAGAAGCAGGAGAACCCTCACTCCCAACTGATTTCGATCCTGCACAAGGCGCAGTCGCTGTACGGATACCTGCCGAATCAGATCATGGACGAGGTCGCCCAGACCATGGGAGTTCCCACCGCGCACATCTGGGGCGTCGCGACCTTCTATCACTATTTCAAGTTGACGCCTCCGGGCCGGTACGAGATCGCGCTGTGCCTGGGAACCGCCTGCTACGTCAAGGGCGCGACCCAGATTCTGCAGGCCGTCAAGGATGAGCTGAAGATCGATTTCGGCGGCGTGACGGAGGACGGCGTGTTCTCTCTGTCTCCGGCCCGGTGTCTCGGCGCCTGCGGTCTGGCTCCCGTCGCCATGATCGGAGACAAGATCCACGGCGAGCTGACGACCAAGAAGGTCGTTCAAATCCTCAAGGACTACCGCAAGCAGGCGGAGAAAGACAAGTAGTGGCCAGTTCCGGCATAGAGACGATTTTGGAGCGGATTCACGCCGCAGAGAGGCCGGATCGGGCGGATTTGAGTCGTATATTGCGCATCGCGGACCCCGTCGAGATGGCTTCGTTGACGGGGTACGCCGATGCGGTGCGGCGACGATTCGTCGGAAACGGCGTCCTGTTGCGAGGGATCATCGAGTTCTCCAACGTCTGTCGGAACACCTGCCAGTACTGCGGCCTGAACCGCCGGAACACTCGCTTGGCGAGGTACCGGCTCTCTCGGGATCAGATCCTCACCGCCGTCCAGAATATTTGCGGGGCCGGGATAAAAACCATTGTACTCCAAAGCGGCGAAGAGGATAATCTCGACGCTGATTGGTTGAGAGAGGTGATTGCCGGTATTCGATCGTTTCTCGACGCGGCCGTCACGCTCTGTGTCGGCGAGCGAAGCCGCGAGGAGTATCGGATCTGGAAAGAGGCAGGCGCCGATCGGTACCTGCTCAAGATTGAAACGTCCGATCCCGGCCTCTACAGGGGACTCCATCCCGGCATGAGCTTCGAGAACAGGACAAGGTGCTTGGAGGACCTGGCTGCGTTGGGATATCAGGTCGGCAGCGGCAACCTCGTGGGCCTCAAGGGGCAGACGGTGGCCAGCCTGGCCGGCGACCTGGAGTTTTTCAAACGGGGCGGTTTCGACATGATCAGCGTCAGTCCGTTCATCCCGCATTCCCAGACGCCTCTGGCCGGCGAGCCGGCCGGGGATCTGGAGATGACCGTGAAGATGATCGCCTTGACGCGAATTCTTTGTCCCACCGCCCACATTCCCGCCAGTACGGCGATCGGTTCGCTGCACGGCCGGGATGAACGACCCCGGGCTCTGGCCGCCGGGGCCAATGTGATTATGCCAAATTTTACGCCCGGCGACGTTCGCCGGCTTTACGATATTTACCCCGGCAAGGCCGGTTGCGACCTGACCCCTCAGCGGGGCGTGGCTGCCGTCGAACGGATGGCGACCGCGATGGGCCGCTGGGTGGATTATGCCCGAGGGGATGCGCTGCGGTTGACCCGGACCGCCCCTGGCCAAGATTCGCCGCGGGAGGCCTCTTCCGACGCCGGTCTGGCGAAGGCGCTGTACAATTAGCGTGCACGCGAACTGAAGGAGAAGCAAACGATGTCGAAAAAAGTGCTGATGATTGATGATGACCCGGAATTCGTCGATGCGATCTCGAATCTGCTCGACGCCAAGGGCTACGAAGTCCACACCGCCTCCAACGGCAAGGACGGCGTGGCCAAGGCCAAGGCGGAGAACCCGGACATCATCCTGCTCGATGTGATGATGACGACGAAGAATGAAGGATTCAACGTCGCCCGCGAGTTGCACGAGGACGCCAATCTCGCTCAGACTCCGATCATCATCATGACCGGGATTCGGCGGGAGATGAACCTGCCGTTCGGGTTCGAACCCGATGAAACTTGGCTGCCGGTCAAGAAGGTGCTGGAGAAGCCGGTCAAGCCGGAGGTGCTGCTCTCGGCGGTTTCCGAGAACATCCGCAAGTAATCTGTGCCCGGTGCCGGGCGAGGCGGCGGCCCTATGACGCGCGGCCGCCTCGCCCGATCCGGATGGCTTGGGAATTGGGCGAGAGTCAGCCGGAAGATCAGCGAGAGGAGACGGCCGTCCGTTCCGCGGTTTGCGTGGGGACGTCGCGCCGCTCCCAGGCCGGATACGAATCCCAGTGGTTCTTGGGCCGGGCCGGTTCATACACCGGGGGCCACAGATAACGTCCGCGGGCCAAGGCACGCCAGAAACAAGTCAGGCGAATCACCAGATATACGGTTCCCACCCCACAGAATAAGATTCTCAGCAAATCAAACATTTCGATCCCTTCCGAACAGCAGGGGTATTTCTGTCTTTCGATTCTCTCGACGTCCGCGAGCCTCACTTTGCGAACCAGACGGCTTCGCGTCATATCATTGTCTTCTCTCTATAAAGTACCCTTCGCGTATTCAGGTCCGGTTAATGGAGTGTTAGAATTCCGCTAATCGTGGCCAATTGTCCGACGTCGGTGTATAATCGCTCGCGAGATCGGGTCCGGCGGTGGGGCCGGGCGGGTCGCTTGGGGTTGTGTGCATCCGGGCTCTGGAAGGAGATGCCGATGTCGAAAGCCTGCATCCTTGTCGTCGACGACGAAGAGGATATTCGCGAGCTTGTGCAATTGAACCTGGATCGCGAGGGGTACAGGGTCCTGACATGTGAAACGGGCGAGCAGGCGATGGCCGTAGCCAGAGCCAAGACGCCCGACCTGATCGTGCTGGACCTCATGCTGCCCGGCATCGACGGCCTGGAGGTCTGCAAGCGGCTGAAGGCCGACTCGAGTCTCCGGGAGATCCCCGTGGTCATGCTTACGGCCAAGGGCGAGGAGTCCGACATCGTTGCGGGTCTCGAACTGGGGGCGGACGACTACATCAGCAAACCCTTCAGCGGCAAAGTCCTGGTCGCCCGGGTCCGGCGGCTCCTGCGGAAGGTGATCGAGGCCTCCGAGGATAAGGGGTTCGTGAAGATTCACGGTCTCGTCATCGATCCCAACCGCCACGAGGTGACGTTGAACGACAAATCTGTCACGCTGACCCTGACGGAGTTCAACATTCTGCACACGCTGGCCCGCCGGCCCGGCATGGTCTTCACTCGCTACCAGATCGTCGATTCCATTCACGGCGACGACTACCTTGTGACGGACCGCGCCGTGGATGTTCAGATCGTCGCTCTGCGCCGAAAGCTCGGCTCCAGCGGCAAACTCATCGAGACGGTTCGCGGCGTCGGCTACCGATTCAAGGATTGAAAACATGTTCCGGACACGTTTGATCTGGCAGTTGTTCCCATCGTTCCTGGTGGTCACGCTTGTGGCCGTGGTGGCTGTGACGGCCTATTTTTCCCATGCGTTCCGCACATTCCATCGTGACCAGTCGAGAGAGGAATTGCGGACGCTGGCCGCAGCGACGGCGCCGCAGATCGTCCGTGCTCTGGAGGAGGATCCCGGTCGGATCGACGCTTTGTGCAAGGGACTCGGTCAGTCCGCCTCCGGCCGGCTACGATTCACCGTTGTGGCCGGCGATGGCCGCGTTCTGGGCGACTCCCAGGAGGACCCGTCGCACATGAAGAATCACTCCGACCGATGGGAGATCCAGGCCGCTTTTCGCAGCGGGTACGGCGAATCGATTCGATTCAGTCCCACCCTGGGCAGCGAGATGTTGTATGTGGCGATCCCGGTCGAGAAAAACTCCTCCCCCCGGGCGGTTGTCCGCCTGGCGATTTCCGCCACCATCATGGACCGGGCGATCGCTGCCATGCGAGCCCATATCCTGTGGGCGGGCTTGGTTATTGTCGTGTGTGTGGCGATGCTGAGCCTGTTGATCTCCCGAAGCATCAGCCAGCCCGTCGTCAGCATGCGGCGGATCGCCCAGTCGTTTGCGAGAGGGCAGTTCAACGTCCGCGTGCCCGCCGCGGGGGCGACGGAATTGGACGACTTGGCCAAGGCCCTCAACGAGATGGCCACCCAGCTTGGCGATCGGATCGTCACGATCACTCGGCATCGCAACGAGTTGGAGACGGTTCTGTCCAGTATGATCGAAGGGGTTTTGGCCGTCGATGCGGGCGGACGCATCGTCAGCATCAATCGGGCGGCGGCGCAACTATTGAACATCGATTCGGCCAAGGCCCAGGACCGCACTGTCGAGGAGGTGGTCCGCAACGTCGGCCTCCAGCAGTTTGTGCGGGAAACGCTCGTCAGCGACAAACCTGCCGAGGGCGACGTCTCGTTCCCCGGCGACGGCGAGCGGTTCTTCCACGTCCAGGGCGCCCGTCTGGTCGATCCCCGCGGCGAACGGGCCGGCGCGGTGATCGTCATGAGCGACATGACCCGCATCCACCGGCTCGAGAACCTGCGCCGCGACTTTGTCGCCAACGTCTCCCATGAACTCAAGACGCCGGTGACGTCGATCCAGGGATTCGCGGAAGCCCTGCAGGAAGGAGGGCTCGCCGATCCCGAACAGACGCGGCGCTACGTGAGCATCATCAGCAAGCACGCTCAGCGGCTCAACGCCATCATCGACGACCTGCTGAGCCTGTCCCGGCTGGAAGACGGGAGTGACCGGCGGGCGATCACCTTCGAGTACCATCGACTCGAGGGTGTTCTCAAGGCTGCGATCGAACTGTCGGCCGTCAAGGCCGAGCAGAAGCAGATCACGGTGACTCTGCAGTGCGACGACGACATTGAGGCGAAGATCAACGCGCCGCTGCTGGAGCAGGCGATCGTCAATCTTATTGACAACGCGGTCAAGTACAGCGATCCGGGGGCTGCCGTGGAGGTCCGCGTCAACCAGCAGGGGGGGCAGACCACGATCAATGTGAAGGATGTCGGTTGCGGTATCGCTGCGGAGCATTTGTCGAGAATCTTCGAACGATTCTACGTGGTGGACAAGAGCCGCAGTCGCAAGCTGGGCGGGACCGGTCTGGGATTGGCCATCGTCAAGCATATCGCCCAGGTTCACGGCGGGCATGTCACGGTCGAAAGCACCCCCGGCAAAGGCAGCACATTCGCTTTTCACCTGCCACCCGCAAAATAATATAGGACTTCCCGAAGTCCTACACAGACGGCCCAAATGCTTGCATCAAAAAGTCGGGCTCTTCTTCAATTGAGCCCGATCATCTCTTTGGCGCCAATCCATATTGACGAATTTCTGACGTAACCGTGATCGGCTATTTCGGCTCTGAATGAGCACGGAGTAGATTGACGCGCCGATAGGGGGTGGCGGCTCTCCGGGAGTGGCTCGGGGCGCGGGGTTTCAATTCGGTTTTGGAGACGCGATGATGTCGAAACGGCAGTGGCGAACGTGGAGCGTGGGACTGGGAATTCTTTGTGCGGTTGTGTTGCTCAGGCCGGCGGCCGCCACGGC
>CALMMH010000905.1 GCA_937868145.1 uncultured Phycisphaerales bacterium | reverse complement strand
CTCCAGGCCAGAGAGTGGAGATCCTCGTAAACAGTAAGGGTCGTCAACAACCGTTCGAAGGGACGATCACATTCATCAGCAGCGTGGCGGACGAACGAACTCGCTCCACACGGATCGAAATCAGGCTGGCCAATCCCGACGGCGTGCTCCGCAGCGGACAGATCGTCCGGGCCCGCCTGACTCGCCAGATCCTTGAAAACGCCATTCTGATCCCGCTGCTGGCGGTTATCCCCATGGAGAACGGGTACGCCGTCTATCTTGTCGAGTCTTCGAAGGCCCAGCGTCGCGAGATCCAGATCGGCATCATCCGGGGCGACCGCGTCCAGGTCCTTCAGGGCGTGGAGCCCGGCGATCAACTGATCGTCTCGGGCCACCGATTTGTCGCCCCCGGGCAGGATGTGAACGTCGTACCGGCAGTGTCAGAAGAGGGCAAGCAGAGCTTATGATTCTCACCGATCTATCCATTGGCAATCGCACGACGGTCGCCGTGCTGGGCGTGATCATCGTTCTGCTCGGCGTGGTCAGCTATGTCTCGCTGCCACGGGAGGCGTTCCCGGACATCCCGATTCCGTACATCATGATCACCACGACGTACGAGGGAGTCTCTCCGGAAGACGTGGAAACCGCCGTCACGATGAAGATCGAAAAGGAATTGACCGGCATCCGCGGCGTTAAGGAAGTGCTTTCCAGCAGCGCCGAGGGTCTGTCGTTGATCAGCGTGGAGTTCACGCCGGATGTAAAGACGGAGGTCGCCCTCCAACGGGTGCGGGACCGCGTGGATATCGCCCGAGGCGAGTTGCCCCAGGAGATCGACGAGCCGGTGATCACCGAGATCAACATCGCGGAAATGCCGATCATGCAGGTCAGCATCGCCGGCGACGTCTCCCCCTTCCAGCTCAAGGAAATCGCCGACGACCTGGAGGACGCGATCGAGGCGGTGCCCGGCGTGCTGAAAGTCGACGTCGAGGGGGCGCTCGAACGCGAGATCCGCCTCGAAATGGACCCCGATCGGGTCGCCCAGTACAGTCTGACGATCCCGGAAATCCTGGCGTTGATCCCGTCGGAGAATGTGAACATCTCCGCCGGCGGCGTCGAAACGCCCGGGACCAAGTTCAACGTCCGCATCCCCGCCGAATTCGTCTCCCCGGAGGAGGTCGATCATCTGCTCCTGGCCGTGCGGGACGGCAAACCCATCTACCTGGCCGACGTGGCCACCGTGCGGGACACCTTCAAGGACCGCGAGAGCTTTTCCCGCCTCAACGGCCAGGAAAATGTGACGCTGCTGGTGCGAAAACGCATCGGGTCCAACGTCGTCCAAGTGTCCGACGGCGTGAAGGCCGTCGTCGCGGAGGCCCGCAAGTTGATCCCCGGCGGCGTGACATTCGATGTGATCGGCGACATGTCGAAGTACATCCGCAACACGGTAGCCGACCTGGAGAACAACATCGCCGCGGCGTTGATCCTCGTCACCGCCATTCTGGTGCTCTTCATGGGCTGGCGGCCCAGTACGATCGTGGCGATGATCATCCCCCTGAGCATGCTCATCACCTTCTTCCTGGTCCAAGCCCTGGGCTACACGCTGAACATGATCGTGCTGTTCAGTCTGATCCTGGTGCTCGGCATGCTGGTGGACAACGCGATCGTGATCGTGGAGAATATCTATCGCCACATGCAACTCGGTTACCCTCGGCTGGAGGCGGCTCGTCTCGGGGCCAAGGAGGTGGCTTGGCCGGTGATCACATCGACCCTCACGACCGTCTGCGCGTTCATTCCCATGATGCAATGGCCGGGGATCATGGGCGATTTCATGAAGTACCTGCCCATCACGCTGACGATCGGCTTGATGGCCTCTCTCTTCGTCGCACTGATCTTCAGCCCGGTCATCTCCTCGATCTGGGCCGGCCATGCGCCGCGAAAACGAGATCATGAGAACTGGTTCCTGCGAGGCTACCGTCGCTTCCAGCGTTTGGGCTTGGAGAACCCCGGCATGACCCTGTTCCTGTCCTTCTGTCTGCTGATCGCCATGGGCCTCCTATACGGTAAGTTCGGCAAAGGAGTCGAGTTCTTCCCCGAGGGCGACCCGGAGCGGGCGTTCGTCAGTATTCGCGCCCCGCAAGGCGCGAACATCCATGAAACGGACCGCATCGCCCGCATCATCGAGGCGCGAATCAAGCCGTACGAGTCCTGGCTCGACGACGTCATCACCAATGTGGGCTCGGCCGGCAGCGGCATGGACCTTATGGCCAGCGCCGGCGGTCCGCACCTGGCCAACATCACCCTGGTGTTCTACGATTTTCTCGTGCGAACCCGGCCGTCCAACGAGATCATCGCCGAGATCCGCAAGGATGTCGCAGACATTCCAGGCGTGGAACTCAAAGTCGAGCGGGAAGAGGAAGGCCCCCCCACCGGGGCGCCCGTCACGGTTCGAATCGTCGGCGAGGATTTCAAAACGCTGGGACAACTCAGCGATCAGGCCATGCGGATGATCGCGGATGTGCCCAATCTCGTGAACTTGCGGAGCGACCTGGAGGCCACGCGTCCCGAGCTGGCCTTCACGGTGGACCGTCGCGTCGCCACGCTCCTGGGCGTCAACACCGCCACCGTGGGCAACTTCCTGAAGATGGCCATCTTCGGGACCAAGGTGGGGACGTACAGGCAGTTCAACGATGAATACGACATCACGGTCCGCCTGCCGCTGGAGGATCGCGTCAATATCGACGATCTCTATCGGCTCCAAGTCCCCAACGCCACCGGGGACGCTGTGCCGCTCAGCTCACTGGGTCGTTTCGAGTATAAAGGCGGGTTTGGCACGATCAATCGCGTCGATCAGAAACGAGTCGTCACTCTGACAGCCGATACCGAAGGCCGTCTCAGCTCGGAAGTGTTGGCGGACGTCCAACAGCGTCTGGCTCAGTTCAAGCTGCCCATGGGGTACGAGATTCGCTACGCTGGAGAAAAAGAAGAGCAGGACGAGGCCCAGGCCTTCCTCGGCAAGGCGTTCGGAATCGCGGTCCTCTTGATCACCTTGGTCCTGGTGATCCAGTTCAACTCGCTGCTGGTGCCGATCATCATCATGACGACCGTGATTCTCTCCCTCATCGGCGCCCTGTTCGGGTTGCTCGTCGTCGGCCTGCCCTTCGGCATCATCATGACCGGCATCGGCGTGATCAGTCTGGCGGGCGTCGTGGTCAACAACGCCATCGTGCTGCTCGACTACACGCGACAGTTGCAGGCCCGCGGGATGGACCTCGTCGAAGCGGCCGCCGAGGCCGGCGCGACCCGCCTTCGACCCGTGCTGTTGACCGCCGGGACCACGATTATCGGCCTGATTCCGATGGCGATCGGCGTCTCCTATGATTTTCATACTTTCTCCTGGGCCCTCAAGAGCGAATCGACCCAATGGTGGCAGAACATGGCGGTCGTCGTCATGTTCGGCCTGGGCTTCGCGACGGTCCTGACGCTCGTGGTCGTCCCGTCGCTGTACGTGATGCTCACCCACGCATCCCTGCGGGTACGGGCGAGGCTGGGCATGGAGCATCCCGAGGAAAGCAAGGTTGCGGCAGCCCCCAGTTCGCGTGTAGACTGACGCCCATGGACGCATTGAAAGGCAAACGCGGATTCATCTGCGATATGGACGGCGTGATCTATCACGGATCGCGTCTGTTGGAAGGTTCGAAAGGCTTCGTCGACTGGCTGAAGTCCGAGGGCAAGCAGTTTCTGTTCCTGACGAACAGTTCCGCCCGCTCGCCCCGGGAGCTGCACCAGAAGCTCATGCACATGGGCATCGAGGTCGGCGAGGATCATTTTATCACCTCGGGCATGGCGACCGCTCATTTCATCGCCTCCCAGTATCCCGGCGGACGGGTCTTCGCCATCGGCGATTCCGGCCTGTATCAGGCGTTGTACGAAGCGGGCCTGTCCATCGACGAGAACCAGCCGGACTACGTCGTCGTCGGCGAAACCCGCAGCTACAGCTACGAGAAGATCGAGACCGCAATTCTGCTGGTCCTGGCCGGGGCAAAACTGATCGGGACCAACCCGGATCTCACCGGTCCCACCGAGCGGGGCATCGGACCGGCCTGCCGGGCGTTGATCGCGCCTATCGAAATGGCGACCGGCCGCCAGGCCTATTTCATCGGCAAGCCCAACCCGCTGATCATGCGTCACGCCAGGACGATGCTGGGCTGCGAGCGGCATGAGACCGTCATCATCGGGGACCGCATGGACACCGACATCGTCGCCGGGATCGAGTCCGGCATCGACACGGTGCTGGTCCTGAGCGGCATCACGAAAGAGACGGATCTCGACCGTTACCCGTACAAGCCGCACTATATTCTCAAGGACGTCAGCGAGATCTCGGCATAGCACGGACCGTCACAGACACCCACGGACAAGCACGGACGACGCCATCCGTGTGGGTCCGTGGCTCTTGTGATTTCCTTCTTCTCTCGCAGAATTTCCCCGGGTACAATCCGCCGTCATGAATGGATACAATCTTATAAGTTTTTCGGGCATCTTCGTTCTCGTCGGAGTCGCTTGGGTTCTTTCCGCGGACCGCCGCAACATGAACTGGCGGGTGATCGGATGGGGCATCGCCCTCCAACTGCTCGTGGCGCTGTTCATTTTCGTGCTTCCGGCGGGAGCCAAGCTCTTCCTCGTGGTCAACGACGCCGTCGTGAAGATCCTCGAATCGGCCGGCGCCGGATCGCGATTCGTATTCGGGCGCCTGGCGCTGGGTCCGGGACAGGTCGATGAGAACGGCGCGGAGTCCCTTGGGTTCATCCTGGCCTTCCAGGCGTTCCCGACGATCATCTTCTTCTCCGCCCTGATCGTCACCGAGGTCGCAGCCTATGGCGACCTTGGCGCCGCCATGCAGCAGGGACTGCTCGCGCATCCGCGATCGGCCGTGATCGCGACCTACGCCTTGTGCGGGTTCGCACATATCGCCTCGATGGCCATCTTCGTCGGCAGCGTCTGCGCCCTGGCCCCGCAGTGCACCAAGGCCATCGGTCCCGTCGCGGTGCGAGCGCTGATCGCCGCCAACCTGGCCTGTCTGATGACCGCCTGCGTGGCCGGGACATTCTTCACCGAAGGCTCCATCCTCCTGGGAGGTTCGTGATGTTCATCCGCCATTTACAGGATTGCGAGGAGTTCATCGCCGGAGACCATTCGATTCTCCGCGAGTTGCTCCATCCGGACAAGGCCGACCTGGCGATCCGTTACAGCCTGGCGCACGCGACGGTCAAGCCCGGGCAGAAGACGACGCCCCATCGACTTCGAACCGCCGAGGTCTACTACATCCTCCAGGGACACGGCCGGATGCACATCGGCGAGGAGATTGCGGATGCGACTCCCGGCTGCGCGATTTACATCCCGCCCCATGCAACGCAGTACATCGAGAATCCGGGCGCCGCCGACCTGGTTTTTCTCTGCGTGGTGGATCCCGCCTGGCGTGTGGAGGACGAGGAGATCCTGCCTTCAGAATACATGGATGGGACTCGCATCGCGGTGGACATCGTGCTGTTGCCCGAGGATGCCATGATCGACAGGGCGATCGAAATGAACAGGCAGATCGTCGGGGAAGGCTCATGCGAAATCGTTCTCAATCGCACGGACCGTCTGCCGCACATCTCTCTGGCAATGGGTTGCATCGCCTCGGAGGATGTTGTCGCGATCCACGAACTGTTGGAGACACTCGCGAAGGAAAACCCTGTCCAGCACCTGACCGCGACGGGGATCGACGTACCGACGAACTCGCGAGGCCAGGCGACGTCTCTGCTGGCGATCGAAAAGACGAAGGATCTTCAGAGGCTTCACGAACAGGTCCTGGAGAAAACGAAGCGGTTCTTCAGCCACGATGTGGCGGGCGTTCGGTTTTATGACAACCTCGTGACCGAGACAACGCTGGACTGGGTTCAAAACTACCCGCAGAAGGCCGGCTGCGAGCGATTCCAACCGCACATCACGCTCGGCTACGGCCGGGCGCCGTCCGCCTTGCCTTTCCCGATTGTTTTCGCACCCTCTCGCCTCGCTCTGTGTCATCTGGGAAACCACGCCACCTGCCGGCGAGTGTTGGCTGCTGTTGGGATGAGATAAGCTGCCGGCGAACGCTGGCCGAGAGACGGGGTCTCTCCCCTCGGCAATCATCCTTCATCGATCATCCCTCATCAATGCGCAATGACGCTGGACACGCGGAAGACCGGCAACAGCAGCGCGATGGCGATCGTCCCGATGATCGCGCCCAGAATGGTGATCATCAACGGCTCGATGAGCGTCATGACGTTGCGGATGGAAGTTTCCAGCTTCTTCTGATAGAAGATCGACACTTTGTCGCAGACTTCGCCGAGGCGGCCGCTCTTTTCGCCCGCCCGCAGCATCTGGATGACGCTCGGCGAGATCAGGTCCGACCCTTCGGCAATCAGGATCGATTCGGACAGCTGGTAGCCATCCTGGATCTTTTCGTCCACCTCTCCCCAGAGCCGGCGAAAATGGTAATTGTCCACAGATCCCTGGATCACGCGGATGGCGTCCAGCAGACGAACGCCGGTATTGACCATGGTGGCCAGAATTCGCATGCTCCGCGTGACCACCATGTCGACGTACATCGTGCCGAGGACCGGCGTATGGATCTTGACGGCATCGAGAACCCGCCTGCCGCTGGCCGTCCGGGACCAGTAGTACAACGCCCCGCCGCCGAGAATCGCCGTCGTGACGATCCCGGTCATGATCTCGAAATTGCCGATAATCCTGCTGACGCCGAGCAGCACCTGAGTCAGTTTCGGCAGCGACGCTCCCCGGGATTCGTAGATCCGCATGAATCGCGGCAACACGAAGAACATCAGCGTGCCCGTGGCTGCGATCGCCATCAGGACCATGATGAGCGGGTACGTCAGCGCGCTCTTGATCTGTTTGCGGGTGTCCGTCTCAAAGGTCAGATAGCTGGTCAGGACGGTCAGCATCTCGACCATCCGTCCCGAGGCCTCCGACGCCTTGACCATGCTGATGAACATCGAATTGAACGTGTTCGGATAACAAGCCAGGGCCTTGGAGAACATGTCGCCGCCCTTGAC
>CALMMH010000904.1 GCA_937868145.1 uncultured Phycisphaerales bacterium | reverse complement strand
ACCAGAACAGAGACAGGTCGAGGCGCCGGGGAGTGGCGTCCAAGTTCCATTCGATGACGCCCCGGATCGTCTCGTAGGGAGCGAATGCGGTCTTGTCTTCGTGGAGAACGATCTTGAGTCTATCCGTCGCGGAGTTCATGATGAAGCCCCTGGCACCACGTTGATCTTGAACGATTCTTTCACATCGGGCCAACGCCGGATGGAGCCGTGAACGTCGAGACTCCAGAGGATCTTGTTGTTGTCGGCCTCGAACGAGTGCATCGTGTCGGCCGGCATGACGAATCCGACCTGGCCCGATGCGATGTCGTATGAATCGGCCGTCCTGTGGAGTTCCAGTTCATAGAAGGTGTTGTTGGCCGTGTGCGTGTTCTTTCCTGAGCGATACCGAGCCTCTTCGACGCCGCGAAGCATCAGGACCAGTTCCTGAATACGACTGGCCTGTCCGCGGAAACTCCACTGCACCTCGGTGGTCCCGCCCAGCGGAATAGCGCCCCGGCTCAATTCGATCGTCGGACGCGGATTGAACAGCGCCAGGAGCTGGTGGACGGCCGCCGCCGCGAGCCCCAGTCCGACGGCTCCAAACAGCAACAGGAACGGGACCGGAGGCAGACTCCCCCCGCCGTGGCCCAGTCTGCCCAACGCGAGGACCACAACGAGAGCGATGACGCCGTTCCACACGACGGCCGCGATCAACACGATGATGAACTTCGCCTTCGGTGAACTCGTCGCCGTCAGGACTTGTCGTCCGCCATCGGCAGGCCCTATAAGTCCCGTCGGTCCTATGGGTCCCAAAGAAGCGCCCCCGCCCACAGAAGACCGCTTGCTTCGCAACGTGCCGATGACGCCTCCGACGCCGACCAGCAGAAACGGCAGCGGAAACAGGGCGAAGAGCAGCTTGGCATGGAACCCTCGCCTGAGCACGGCCTGCGACGGATTCCCCGGGTCGACGTAACACACGGGCCGTTCGGCCGATTCATACTCCGCGACGATTCGAGCCTTGCCGTCGTACCCGCTGGACGATCCGCCCATGAAGTCGTAGCGATCGCACTTGTACGTCCGCTCGCCGAATTCGTACTCGTACAGGACGTACACGCTGTAGGTCGTGCCGTCGTCGCTGTCGTGATCGCGGACCTCGGCCCGCAGCACCCTGCACGGCGTCTCGACCCACGACTCGGCGGCGACGGTCCTGGCGATCGGCTTGATTCCCAGCGGATAGAGCATCGCCCCGCCGGCAATCGCAAAAATCGCGAAGAACGCCGCCAAGCCCAGTTTCCCCAACCCCCTCCTGCGAACCGCCGCAGCGCCGACGGAAGCGATGGGTTGGGCCTCCTCCGGCGGTCGTTTGCGCCATGTGAAGTAGAACCCGCCGGCGCCGATCACCACGAAGATCAGTGGGAAGAAGAACACGAGACCAATGAGCAGGCTGTCTCGTTCGAGGACCGCCTCATTCGGGTCGGTCGGGTTGACGTAGCATGAAGCGGCCAGTCCGGCCGGATACTTCTCGACAAGCTCCTGGGCCTTGGAGTATTCGCCGCCGCCGTTGTAGCCGCGTCGATAACCGGTCCCCTCGTACGTTCGGCCTTCATACTCGTATCGATACCGGACGACGAACACGTAGGGTTCGCTCCCCTCCTGGCGTTCCTGCACCTCGCCGGCGATGATCGTGCACGTCGTCTCCTTCCACGCTCGCTGCCCCGTCACCCGGACGATTTCGCGAAGAATGAACAGTTCGAAGAGAGAGCCGATGGCGAAGAAGAAGAAAAAGAACAGCGACAGTCCCAGCTTGCCGACCGTGGAAGGCGCACGACCGCTGCGTCTGTGAAATCCCACTGTCATCATGCCCAAACCCCTTTGAGAGTATTCGTGCCCCGGTGCGACGACACCACGAATATCGGCTGCCTGTGGGATCTGTTATCACCTTTTCCTCGCGATTTGCGCAACGCGGTTCTTGAATCACGGCGCCATCCGCCGTAGGATGCTGGGAAACCCGGATTCGGATCGCAAAACGAACGATACACAGGTGTGGAAGGAAGCTTTGGAGTCTTTTCATGCGGAGTCAACTGCTCCCTAGTGCGGAAGAATGCATCGACCTGCTCAAGGAGTGTCACGTCCCCCTGCACATCATCAAGCACAGCAAGGCCGTGGCCAAGCTCGGGGTCTTCCTGGCCCAACGGGTCGCCGAGCAGGATTGGCCCGTCAACGTCGATCTCGTGGAGTGTGCGTGCCTGCTGCACGACATCTTCCGCGTGTGCGAGTTCCCGCTGGAGGATTTCAGCCGGTTCGAGCAAAAGGTGACGGAGGAAGACAAGGCCCAGTGGCGAAAACTCAAGGAGCAGCACGGCGGCATCCGGCACGAGGACGCGGCCTGCGCGTACCTCAAGGACGCCTACCCCATCCTGGCCCAGACGATTCGCAAGCACCGCTACACCGCCATCGTGGACAAGGACGACATGCCGCGGACCATGGAGGAGAAGCTGGTCTACTACGCCGACAAGCGGGCCATGCACGACAAGATCGTGCCGCTGATCGAGCGTCTGAATGAAGCCCACAAACGGCACGCCGCCCGGCGAAAGGACGCCGGCATCGATCCGGCGGAAATCGCACGAGTCGACGCCGCAATCGTGGCGTTGGAGGCGGAGTTGTTCGACCTCATCGGACTCGATCCGAACGTCGTGACCGCGGAGTTCATCGACAACTACAAGGCCAGTCCGAAACCGCAGGAATCACGTCCTGCGTAGCACGGTCTTCAGTTCTATCGGTCCAGCACATCCTTGATGGCCGGGGCAAAGTACAGGCCGAAACTCGAGAGCGTCGGGTTCACGCGGGAATCCGCGATCCGCACCCGAACTTTCGACGCAGTCACCGGGTCGAAACGGAGCAGCCGCTTGTAGCCCACCGTTGTGCCGCGGGCAAACTCCCGCCAACCGTCCCGGCCGGGGATCTCCAGCACAAACTCTACGATCCGCTGGCCAATCTCGATGTGCTCGGCCAACTCGGCGACGTTGAACGTGCGTTCCTTGCCCAGATCGAACTCGACCGTGGCCGATGAAATCCCGTTGCCCGTCGTCCAATACGTCTCGGGATCGCCGTCGGTGATTTTGGCGGCCGTGAAGGCGGAGTCGTCGCCCTTGACGTTCGACGCCGCAGCCTTGGCGCCCGCGGCGAGGTTCTCGTCGAAGATGGCGTCCAGCGTCTTGCGGAACTCGCGGAGCCGCCGCACGTCGTTCTCGTGAATCAGCCCCCTCCTGTCCGGCGGTACGTTCAACAGCAACACGCTGTTGTAGCCGACGGATCTGAAGTAGATGTCCACCAGTTGCTCGACGGATTTGACCTTGTCGTCCTCGGAGGCGTGATAGAACCAGCCGGGACGAATCGAGACGTCGGTCTCCGCGGGATACCATACCAGTCGCTGACCGTCGCCCAGAGCCTGAAGGCTTCCGAGGTCCCTCGCGGTACAATTGACCGGACCGAACAGCGCGCCGCTGCTGTTGACCACGCTCCATTCGCTCTCGCGGGCGTAGCCGCTCTCGTTGCCCACCCAACGGATGTCCGGACCGTTGAAGATCACAGCCTTGGGTTGCAGCTCGCGAACGATCGCGTAGTAGCCCGCCCAGTCGTACTCCATGTCCTTCGCGTTCTCGCCCTTGGCGCCGTCGAACCAGATCTCGGTGATCTCGCCGTAGTCGCTCAAGATCTCGCGAAGCTGGTTCTTGAAGAACTGGTTGTAGCCCTCGCTGTCGCCGTAGGTGGGCTCGTGACGGTCCCAGGGAGAGAGATACAGACCGAGCTTGAGACCCGCCTCGCGGCAAGCCTGGGCCAGTTCACCGACGAGGTCGCCTTTGCCGTTCTTGTAGGGACTGTTCTTGACCGAGTGCTCGGTGTACTTGCTGGGCCACAGGCAGAAGCCGTCATGGTGCTTGGCGATCAGAATGATCATCTTCATGCCGGCGTCCTTGCAGGTGGCGACCCACTGGCGGACGTCGAGCTGCGTCGGGTTGAAGATCGCCGGGTCCTCGGTTCCATCGCCCCACTCCTTGTCCGTGAAGGCGTTCACCGTATAGCAGACGAACGCGGTGAACTCCAGCTTCTGCCAGGCGAGCTGGTTGGCCGACGGGCGGACGTTGGCGGCCCGCTCGATTAGGGACTTGGTCGGATCATTCGCCGCCGCGGCGTCGACCGTGTCGTACACCCGGACGTAGTCCACCACAAACTGGTCGGGCAGATTGGCCTTCTTGATGTCCCCGCCCCACTCGCCGATCTCCTCGGTCAGCTTGGCGTATTCCGGAACCTGGGACACGCCGCCCCCGCGGGTCCGCCAGGTCTCTTTGCCGTCGATGTAGAACACGTACTCCTCGGGCGTCCAGTGCAGGCCGAACGTGTGGAAGCCCTCGCTCAGGCCGGGGAAGTCGAACTTCGTGCCGTCGGACTTATGCTCCTTGCCGTAGCCGTCCCAGTGCAGGTTCTGCGTGGTGCGGTCCTCGCGCCAGGGCTTCTCCATGATGTCGATCTCGGTCCCGTCGCGGCCGGCGTCGCCGATATTGTTCACGGTGTCGCAATGGAGCCAGAAGGCCGGCCAATGCCCCTCTTCCGTGGGGAATTTGCAGCGGCAGACCCAGTATCCGTAACGGTGTTCGAACTTGCCCTTGGTCCGAACGGCCCCGCAGGTGTACCGGTCGCCGTCTTTCTTCGTGCGGAGGATCAGGTTGCCCTGGCCGTCGAGATAGGAATCCTCTTTGACCCAGAACCCGTCCCGCCGCTGCCAGTCGCCCATCAACTCCCACTTGGACTGGTCCACTTCGGCGCCCTCGAACTCGTCGCTCCAGACCAGTTTCCAGGTCTTCCCCTCGGCAAGCTGTGGAAGGAATTCCTTGTCGGCAGCGGCCGCAGCCCGGGAGAACGTCGGCAGCAGCGTCGCCCACAGAACCAATCCAGTCAACGCCAATACAACTCGGGGGGAAAACGGGATCTTCATGGCTGCTCCTCTACAAACAATGGTGTCGATCAAGGTGTCGCCCTCTCCCCTCGCCCTGCGTACACGCCACGCCCGACGCGGGCATTTGTTCCCTACGCCGCGGCGGCCTGCGGGGTCTTGGTCGGACGCCGGGTGGCCTGGAGCCCGGAGACGATGGTCATGACGATCATGGCGATATAGGTGACGATCGTGAACCACTGGCCCCATTCGGCGGTCTGCACGTGTGCGGTTTTGATGATCACGGTCCCGATCGCGAAGGATTGGAGAAACATCTTGATCTTGCCGGCCGCGACGGCGCCGAAGTTCACGCCATGGGCCTCTGCGATGTGACGCAGGACCGTAACATACGCCTCTCTGACGACGAGAATCGCCAGGACTCCCCACTGAATGACGGCCAGCGTCGTGGGCCCCCAGTTGAACAGGCTCGGCATTCCCATGACGGCAAAGCACGTGAACGCCCCGCAGACCAGGATCTTATCGACGAGCGGATCGATCATGCGGCCGAATTTGGTGCTGGCGTTGAACCGGCGGGCGATGTGGCCGTCGACGATATCCGAAAAGCCCGCAATGACGAACAGAACGAAGGCGACGTCCAGGAAGAACGGGCGTCGGGCGGCCTCAATCTGCGGCGAATAGACAATCATCCACAGAAAGACCACCGTCAATCCCAGCCGCATAAACGTCAGTATGTTCGGCACGTGTTTCCACATGGTGACAAGTTTACAGGCGTTCCGCGACGGCTTCAATATCAAAAATCAAAGTTGCTCGACGAGCAAATCGTAGTCCTGCGTGCCGACGACCCGCGCCTGGATCAACTGTCCCGGCTGAGCCGAGCATCTCGGGATCAGGCACGCGCTGTCGATGTCCGGAGCCTGTCCGTAGAAGCGTCCCCGGCCCGTGGACTTGGCCCCGCGCTTGGCCGCACGGCCGGAGGGCGAATCGCAGGAATCGACCAGGCAGGCGAGCGTGCTGCCGACGCGGTCCTTGTTCCGGGCGAAGGCGATTTCCTGCTGGGCCAGCATCAACTGGTCGAACCGGGCCTGCTTGACCTCGTCCGGGATCTGGTCGGACATCTCGGCCGCAGGAGTTCCAGCCTCCGGGAAGTAGGTGAACGCACCCAGCGCATCGAATCGGGCCCATTGAATGAACCCAAGCAGCTCCTCGAAGTCGGCCTGTGTCTCGCCCGGAAAGCCAACGATCACGGTCGTTCTCCACACAATATCGGACATAGCGGCCCGAAGCTTCTCGACAAGACCGCGCAGAGCGGCATTCGTATCCGGTCGGCGCATCGCCTTGAGCACCCGATCGCTGGCGTGCTGAATGGGGATGTCCAGGTAATGGACGATCTTTCCGCTTTCGGCGATGGTTTTGATTAGATCTTCGTCGATCCCGGTGGGATAGGCGTACATCAGACGAATCCACGAGAGGCCGGCGATTGGCTCGATTTGGCGAAGCAGCGAGGCCAAGGCCCCCTTGAGCTGGAGATCCCGTCCATACATGGTGGTGTCCTGGCCGATCACGTTCAGCTCCACGACGCCGGAGGCTGCGAGCTCCCGGGCCTCGTCCAACACCAACTCCGCCGGCTTGCTGCGAAACGGCCCTCGGATGGCGGGGATGGTGCAGAACGAGCACCGATGGCTGCATCCCTCGCTGATGCGGAGGTACGCCGAATGGGCGGGCCCGATGCGGAGGCGAACCCGGTCGTCCGCGACCGTTTCCGGCGTGGGACCGTGGAAAACCAACGGCTTGTCGGAAACCAGGGCGTCCTGAATCACCCGGACGATAGAGTCGCGATGCTCCAGGCCGACCACGGCGTCGATCCCCTCGGCCTCATCGAGAAGCGGCGCGCCGAGTCGCTGCGACAGGCAGCCCGTTACGATCACCTTTTTTACATTTCCCCTCTTTTTATTCTCGATCGCCTGATCGACGGCGTCGAGCGATTCGAGTTTGGCCGGCTCGATGAAGCCGCACGTGTTGATCACCACCACGTCGGCCCGTTCGGGCTCGGCGGCCAGCAGGAATCCCGCCTGCACGATCTCGGCCAGCATGCGTTCGCTGTCCACCATGTTCTTGGGACATCCCAGGGCGATGAAACCCACCGTCGTCTGCTTTTGTCGTTTCTTGGTCATGCAGATAGATTAGCATGAAACCGCCGTTTGTTCATCACATTAATCTAGGCTAGCTCAGGACTTGCATTTTTGTTAATCCGATCAAAATGACCTTGACGATAACAATAGGTGCAATACAATCCTTCTCGCTGCCGTCTACCTGCGCGGAAAGGAGATCGACAGGGGTAGAGCAAAGCAAGGACGAAATGCCGCGATTGGTAGGTAGGAACGACTGGTGAAGGCCTATGGAGAATGACAGCCACAAGATCAGCCGCATTGTGAGAGTCTTTGTGGCTTTTGTCCTATTGGGGACGGTGGGCCTGACCGGTTGCCACGATTGGCCGGATGAGCGAGTGACGGCGATCGAGGCCCAGAACATCCTGCGACAGCTCAACAAAATCGACACCGCCAAAGAACCCAACATCCCCATCGCGGACGTGTACAAGCAACCCCCGAAGAAGATCAAGCAGATCGTCGGCGGCGCCGAGGAATGGAAGCTCTTCTACTTCGCCAGGTACCACACGGCCGAAAAGCTGGAGGCCATCATTCAGGCGCAGTTCTCCAGCAGGATCTTCGACGCCAAGGGCGAAAAATCCCAGACGGTTCCGAACTTCGCCATCACCGCCAACCCCGCCACCAATCAGATCGTCGTGCGTGCGTTGACCGAGCTGGACGTCGACGCGATTCTCGAGGTGATCAAGGAGATCGACGTGCCGCCGATCCAGGTTCAGATCGACTGCATGGTCTCGGAGGTGTATGCGGATCTGACGGTGGACCGCGAAGTCTCGATGTTCATCGAGAACCTCTTCGGCGAAGGAGTCACCCTCGGCGGACAACCGGACAACGATTACCTCGCGTTTCCCGGCGCCTCGCTGCGAAGCGCCCCCCGCGAGAAGTTCGGATTGCAGATGGGCGTCAGCCGCGGCGAGGAAGGGCACAAGTTCGAAGCGCTCGTCGATGTGCTGGTGTCGCGCGGCTACATGAAAATCCTCATGAACCCCACGCTGCAGGTCGTCAACGGACAGACCGCCAAAATCCAGGCCAAAGAGCATATCCCCCTGCAACAGATCACGATTCAGTCGGGCGGTTTCGGCGGAGAGACGATCCTCCGAACGCAAACGGAATACTACGACATCATCGATTCCCTCCAGATCACGCCGCAGGTGTACGCCGACGGCTCCATCGGCCTCAAGACCACGGCTCAGTTGGCCGCGTATCTGACGCCCGAAGGCATCACGCAGATCCCCGTCGTGACGGAACGCACGATCACCAACGACGAGAACCGCATCCGGCACGGCGAGAGTCTCATCATCGGCGGCATCCGCAAATCGGAAAAACGCGACGTAGTCCGCGGCGTACCGATCCTCAAGGATATTCCCATTCTGGGAATGCTGTTCTCCGGCCGGGACTTCGAAGAGCGGGCCAAGGAAATCATCTTCATCATGACCCCGACGATTTCCACCGGCGGCGTTCCCAACCACGAGATGGTGAATCTGCTCAGGGAAAAGCACCAGTCTCCGATGACCCAGGGACTCCATGAGCAACTGATGGACCCACTGTCCATCAAAGCTCGCGACGACGAACAGCAACGGCGCATTGAGCAGGCCACCGCCGCAAGACAGGAGTCCGAAGCGGCCCGGACCAGCGCCCGCATGGAAGTGCTCGAAACCAGTCAACAGGTCGAAACCCTGGAGGCGGAACTCGAACAAACCAAGGTCCAGGTGACCCAGTTGAACACCAAGGCCGAACAAGCCCAGGCGGAAACCCAGAAGGTGACTGCCGAGGCGCAACAGGCCAAGTCCGAAGCAGAGCAGGCCGCGAAGGCCAAAGCGGAAGCGGAAGCTCAGAAAGCCAAAGCCGAAGCCGAAGCCCAGCAAGCCGCGCAGGCCAAGGCCAAAGCGGAAGCGGAGGCTCAACAAGCCCGAGCCGAAGCGGAACAGGCCAAGGCTGAGATGGAGAAGGCCCGGGGGCAGAAGCCGCCCGAGCAGAATGCGCAACCGCAGCCGGGTGCGCCCAAACAGGAGGAAACAAAACCGGAACAACCCACGGAGGGGCCCAAGGAGCCGGGAGCCGCGCCGCCAGCCCCCCAAGGCTGACGCCGCGTTCCCCCGCGTAGAGCCGCCGCAAGCGGTTCTGCACTCCAACAAGAACTCGAATGTGGACCGTCCACGCGGTCGTGATGACGACCGACATGGTTCGGCCTATGACGTAATCGGCGACTTACGAACAGAGGCAGACTTGTATGGAGGATCGCACATGAACAGCTCGGCCACCCCAGGACCGCAACCTCATCCAGCCAACGGCAAGAATCCCACTCCCCCCGCCGGGGGATCTCCCCCCCAGCCTTCCCCGGAAGCCAAACCCGCCGCGGGAACCCCTTCCGTCTCGCGGGCCCCCCTGAATCTCGGCGGCGCCCCGGCAGCCACTCCAACGCCGGCGACGCCCCCTGCTGCCGCGGCTCCGGCCGTCGCTCCCAAACCCGCGGCGGCAACATCCCCTGCCGGAGCACCGGGTGCCTCTCCGACAACCGGTCAAAAACCTGCGGCGGTGAGACCCGCCGCGACAGGAAACAACTCAGACCGAATCACCGGCTGCAAAACGTTCTTTACAAAGTTGCACCCCGGCGCCATCGATTTTCTGGACGATCAGATCAATCAATGGCTTAAGGATAATCCTACCGTTGTCATTAAGATGACCAACACATCCGTCGGTGAAGTCCAAGGCAAGAAGACCGAAGCGAATATTCTGATGACCATCTGGTATCACGGCCAAGCCACAAAAGCTATAGCCCACATGGGTTAGCGACGATCCCGCGACAGCTGACCGATCCACACTTGGGGTCCGGCGTATGGATCGGACCCCATCCCCGGACAAGGGGATCTTGCCGGCCGTCGGCAAATTATCGGGATAAAAAGGCTTGACATAAACCGGAGATTTCGTTAGTTACTTGGAATTTCGCGGTTGGTTTCTGCATTGAAAGAACGTCGAACGTGTTTTGGAGGTATTTGTGGCTAAGCAGCTGGCGCGGGAACTTATCAACGCGGGGGTGCACTTCGGACACGGCGTAAGCCGGTGGAATCCGAAGATGGCCCCTTTCATCTTCGCAAAAAGAGGCAATATCCATGTTATTGACGTCAAACAGACCCTCAGGGGCGTCCTGATTGCCAAGAAATTGCTTGCGGAGATCGTTTCCTCGGGCGGCGACGTGGTTTTCGTGGGCACCAAGCGGCAAGCCCAGAAAGCCGTCGAGGCGGCAGCCACTCGTTGCGGGATGCATTTCGTGTCCGAACGATGGCTTGGCGGCATGCTCACGAACTTCCGGACGATCCGTTCCCGACTTCAGAGGCTGGAGCAGCTTGAGGCCATGGAGCAAGATGGAACGATGGAAGCCGAAAGCAAGAAGCAGGCTTCGCGTTACAAGCGGGAAATGAAGAAAATTCGCACCAACCTTGACGGCGTGCGGAAAATGACCCGGCTCCCGGCCATCATCGTGGCCGTGGACGCCAAGAAAGAATACCTGGCCCTGCGGGAAGCCCGCAAGTTGGGGATTCCCACGGTTGGCGTTCTCGACACCGATTCCGATCCGGATACGGTGGATGTGGCCATTCCGGCCAACGACGACTCGATCCGAGCCATTGAGATCATCCTCAACGAGCTCGCCGACGCCGTGGCGATCGGCAAGACGATGGTTTCCGCTCGTCAGCAGGAAATCTCGCCCCGACCTCATAGGGTCCGTTCTCGGCGGCCCATGGGACGTGCAGACGGCGGCGAACCCGTCGAAGGAGCAGCCGGCGACGAAGCCGCCGAAGGCCAAGAGCCTGCGGCTCCCGAGGACACCGCCGGACAGCCGAAGCCCGAGCAGCCGTCTACCGGCGAATAAGACTCTGTAACTACACGAGTTGGGCCTACCCAACTGATGCAGAACCCGACGTGGTGTGTTGAGGCGTTCGTAGAATAAGCTGACGGACCCGGTCGCTCCATCCAGGATGGGGAGGAAGGGGACGTGTAGAGCCTGTAGCGTGGGCGGCAGTCCGCACAAGGCATTAGGAGACCGGTCAAATGGCTGAGATTTCAGCAGCAGTCGTAGTCAAATTGCGGAAGTTATCGGGCCAGAGCATGGGCGAGTGCAAGAAGGCCCTCGAAGAAGCCAACGGCGACATGGACAAAGCCATGGAGATCCTCCGGAAGAAGGGCATGGCCACGTTGGCCAAGCGAGCGGAGCGGGAAACCACCGAAGGCGCTGTCGTCGCGTGGCAGAGCCCCGACGGCAAGACCGTTGCAATGGCGACCCTCTGCTGCGAAACCGATTTCGTATCCAAGAGCGACGATTTCGTGGCTCTGGCCAAGAGTCTTTCCGACTACATCGCCACGGGCGCCGCTCAGCCGGGCGCTGCCACCATCCTTCAGACCGTGGTCGCCGGCAAAAACTTCCAGGAAATCCTGACCGAGGTCGTCAGCAGGACCGGCGAGAAAATGCAGGTCGGCGACTATATGCGGTTCCAACTCACAGGCCCCGGC
>CALMMH010000903.1 GCA_937868145.1 uncultured Phycisphaerales bacterium | reverse complement strand
GCGTTGCGATTTGTTATAAATAGATTCATCGATTGTGAAGGTTCCCCAGGCATGCCGCAGTTACGGAGGCAAAGGGTTTCGTATCACATGAAGCATGGCGTTGCGCGGTTCGGCTTCCGGCGGGAAGATGTGGCCGGGGTGCAGGAGTCTATGCGTTCGCCGGAGAGAAGGGCATGCAATCCGCATAGTGTCTCGCATCTCATCGAAATCAAGGGACGCGCCGGGTGGCTTTAATACTGAAAGGAAGTGTCAGCCAGACAAAGTCCCGAGACTGAGCAGTACTGCATCGGAGAAGTGTGGTAAAAGTTTCAAGTTGATCGTGGAGAACGCATGAAATGAAAAGGCTAATGTTGGTATTGGGATTCGTATCTGTCTTCAGCACGACGGCTATGGCCGTGGACATAGCAATTTCAACACAAGCGGGCTGGTTTGGGCAAGCTGCGGCTGACCGCGAAGCACAGGAAATTGCCGGCAACGTAACGGGAGCATCCGTTGAACTATTCACATCGACGCAACATGCTGCCCTTGCAGCCTGGGTGGCAACCCACACCGGCGATGGCGAATCGGACCTGTTGATTCTGTGCGGACAGTTCCCAGACAGCATTTATCCGGCAGGCAATGCAAAGCCTGATGGCTCAATCGCCGAGTTGTTCCTGGATGATGGGAATTGTATCGTCAACACCGGCGACTGGATATTCTATGTCGTAAACAGCGCTGGAACAAATGCCGGCGGCGGCTTAGAGAATATGATGGATATTCCCGGCGTTACAGTAGCGGGCGAGGACGATACTGCCGTTGCCGTGACTGCCGAGGGTCAGTTGTACACTCCCTCTCTGCTGAATTTTGCAACGGACCGCCCCTTTCATCTTGATACCCTGGCAAACAACTGGCAAGCCGAATTGGTTCTTGCTCAAAACGCCGCCGGGACGAGAGCGGACCCCGTGATCGTAGCCAATTCCGTTACGGGCGGTCGCATCGGCATCTTCTTCCAGACCGCCAGTCAAGACGATGACCCGCGAGGCGAAGTGATCAGCGAATGGATCAACAACTGGTATCTCCCAACCGTTGCCCTTCCGAAGGTGAGCTCGGAGCCGTTGCCCGAAGATGGAGCCGTGGACGTTCTCCGCGATGCCGTCATAAGCTGGAAGCCCGGCGAGGGCGCCGTGAGGCATGACGTCTACTTCGGAACGGCCTTCGAGGCTGTCCATGACGCCAGCGCAACCGATTCAAGAGGTGTCCTCGTCAGCCAAGGCCAGATGAACACTCTGTATGATCCGGAGGATCTGCTCGAATACGGTCAGACCTATTACTGGAGAGTCGACGAAGTCAACGATGTTCCGGGCGGCGCCGTCTTCAAAGGCGATATCTGGAGCTTCACCGCGGAGACGTACGCCTATCCGATCACCGGTCTGACGGTCGTGGCATCGGTTGAGCAGCCTGCCTCGCCCGCGATCCGGACCATCGACGGCTCCGGACTCAACGCGCTCGATCAGCACGGCGTCGATCTCACGCAGATGTGGGCCACGTCCGGCAGCCTGCCCGCGTGGATCCAGTACACATTCGACCAAGAACACAAAGTGCACGAACTGTGGGTGTGGAACAGCAACTCGGAACTCGAACCCTTCATGGGCTTCGGGGCCAAGGACGTTACGATCGAGTACTCCTCCGACGGCGAGACCTGGACCGCATTGGAGAACGTGCCTGAATTCGCCCAGGCAACTGCCCGGGCGACCTATACGGCGAACACCGTCGTTGATTTCGGCGACGTCATGGCCAAGCACGTCAGACTGACCGTGAACGCCACCTGGGGCGCCACGGGGATGGCGGGCCTCAGTGAAGTCCGGTTCTTCTATACCCCGGTGCAGGCCTTCGAGCCTGATCCGGCGGACGGCGCCACAGGAGTTGCGATCGACGCCATGCTGAACTGGCGGCCCGGCCGTGAAGCCACCTCGCACGAGGTCTTCTTCGGCACGGACAGCAACGCCGTCAGCAAGGGCGCCGTGTCGGCCGAGACCGTGATCGACCACCGGTACGCGCCCGGCGCCATGGAGTTCGGGACCACCTATTACTGGAAGGTCAACGAGGTCGGCGACGCCGGCACGGTCCCGGGCGACCTGTGGAGCGTCACGACCGAGGAATACGTCGTCATCGACGATTTCGAGAGCTACGACGATAAAATCGACGCCAAAACCACGATTTGGCACGCCTGGATTGACGGCGTGACCACGCAAGCCAACGGCTCGCAGGTCGGATACACTGACGCCCCGTTCGCCGAGCAGACGGTCGTCCGCGGCGGTAGGCAGTCCATGCCTCTGCAGTATGACAACACGGTCTCGCCGTTCTTCAGCGAGGCGTACCGCGAGTTCGCGTCTGCCCTGGACTGGACGGTCGGCGCCGCCGACACCCTGGTGCTCCACTTCCGCGGAACGGGACCGGACTTCACCATTCCGAGCGTTGCGACCCCGCCTGCGATTGACGGCACGGTCGATGCCACATGGGCCAATGCCCCGATGTTGCCGGTCTCTACCAAGATCGATGGCGCCGCGGTTGATCCGGCGGACGCGTCTTGCCAATATCGCGTGATGTATGACTCCGTCAACCTGTACGTGTTGGTCGAGGTCAACGACGATCAGCTCCATAACGACTCCACGGCCACGTACCTCGACGACAGCGTCGAGGTCTACATCGATGGCGACAACACGAAAGGACAGCCGCCCCTGGCCGGCGTGGCGCGCCAGTACACGTTCGGCTGGTCGGACACCGTCATCGTCGGCACCAACACAGACACTACGGGTGTTCAGACCGCCCAGGCCGACACGCCCACCGGGTGGTGCATTGAGATCAAGCTGCCCTGGCAGGCCCTGATTGGGACCGGCGCTCCCGTCGGCAACCTGATCGGCATCGATTGCTTCTACAACGATGACGACGACGGCGCGGACACCCGCGAGTCCCAAGTCGCCTGGCATTCCCTGGTGGGAAATGACTGGCAGACTCCCGCCAGTTGGGGTACGGCGAGGATCGCCGCACCAGGACCCGAAGGCAGTGCCGACCAGCTCTATGTGGCGGTCCAGGATTCCTCCAATCACAGCGCCACCGTCACCTACTCAAGTTCGGAGATCATGAGTGCCGGTTGGACCGAATGGAGGATCCCGCTGAGCCAGTTCAGCTCGGCCGGAGTCAAGCTCAACACGGTGAAGAAACTGACGATCGGTGTGGGCGACAAGACCGCACCGAAGGCCGGAGGGGCCGGCGTCGTCTATGTCGACGACATCGGCTTCGGACGTCCTGCTTCTACCAACGACTAGTCTCCGTTTCGAGGAGATACTGATGTGACGGCTCCGGCGGGAAACCCCCGCCGGAGCCCACGTCACAATCAAGCCTCCGGGCAATGTGCGCTGCGGCATAGGTCTCTGTGAGGACATAACGGTTTTGGCGAATTGCGTGTCAATGCGCCTCTCAACTCAAAAAGTGTGCTAAAACCGGATGAGCCAGTTTTTGTACCCTACGGGAAATCCTGCGCCGGGGTCTGGGTAAAAATCACGGCCTGACCGGCTGGTTGGTAGCGGAACAGACCCCATAGGTTCGGTTGCAGGCCGGCTTCGCTGGGCAGGTCGGACATGAGGGCGGTGTTCTTGTTCGACCAGTACTCGCGGCTGGTGGCGGCCGTGCCCGTCTGATCGCCCATCACACGGCCGACGTCGCCGCGGGCCTGCTGGAGTCGCTCCGGGTCGAGTCCGATCGCCTTCAGCGGCACGGCCGCTTCCAGAACGAACTGGTCGCCGGAGCGCGTGACCTTGATTTGAGCCTCGGGCAGGATGCCCACACGGTCGCACCAGACGGTCCGCCAGGGCGAGCTGAAGGCCACTCGCTGCTGGCCGGGGACGGGGGAAACGCTCTTGAAGTCGTAAAGC
>CALMMH010000902.1 GCA_937868145.1 uncultured Phycisphaerales bacterium | reverse complement strand
TAAGTCGCCCAGACCGCATGATCGCTGAGGAATCGGAACTCGGAGACCTCTCGCTTGACACGAGCGTTGTCCAACCCTGGCTGTTTCGGCAACGTATAGCAGAACGCGACGCCCTCGTCATAGACCCGAAATGTCACGCAGAGGATGCGCCCGGGGGCCTTCACCTCCTTCAACCGGATGACGACCTGATTGCAGCAGTCGCGGATCTCGGCCCGCTCCCCACACACCGGTTTCCATGTCGAATCGTGCCTGCAGGCCGTGTGTTCCACGACAGCCAGCCCCTCGCTTAGCGTGATCCCATCCAGATCGAGTCCCAGCCGGGACTCGCCGATGACCGGCCGCTCCTTGTAGTCCACGCGATAGCAGGGACAACCAGCGATCGCCCCGAAATCCTTGACCTCGAACGTCACGACCAGATTGCCGTCCGGCGACGCGACCTCCAAGGCGATGCCCGGCGCCGAGATCCCAATGACCGTCAGAGCAATCAACGTCACGTTACAACGGCTTTTCATTTCTACCCCTTCCACAGACGGTTCTTGTCGGAACGATCCGGACCATTCTACGGCCCGCCGTCAGAACCACAAGTCCCCAGTGAAACCCCATCGACATCTGCATGCCGCACGGCTATGATGGGGCGACATCCGAAACGTCTGTCTGTCAAGGGAGACCCGATATGATGAGCAGAAGCCTGCCGACCCGGACGATCGCAAACGCACTCTCGACCCCATGGAGACACGCCCTGTCAGTCCTGTGCCTGCTCCTGATTCCGGGCGCAGCCGGTCTGGCCCACGCCGGCACGCCTGCCGTCCAGAGCGACTACGGCAGTCCCAAGGTCCAGATCCTGGAAGAGAAGGACTCGTGGATCCTTGCCGGCGAGAAGACTCGCGTGGAGTTGAATCCCGCCACTCTCCAAATGACGATTCGATCCGGCGACCGGACATGGTCCACCGTCGCGTCGTTCGCGGGCGACCTCGTCGCGGAAGCATCCGGCAAGACGTTCAGCCTCCGCCTTGCCGACGCGGGCAGGCGGCAGGTGTCCCGCTGTGAGACCGGCTTCAAGACCGGCGTGAGGATCTCGCTCGGAGACTTCCGACAAGAGGACGTCTCGGTCGGCGTCCGGATCGACCTGTCCATCTGCCTGGAAGGGAAGCAGGAAGAGCTCGTCTGCGAATTGGTCGCGCATGAGGACGACGCCCGCGTCCTGGAGTGTTCTTGGCCGCCGGCGTTGGCCGAGGACTCCTTCGACGCTACCGTCGTCCCCTTCATGCAGGGTATGCTTCTGCCCAAGGCCTGGCCCGAAAAGGTCTACCTCTACGACACGATGTCCTACGGCCGAGGTCTGTACATGCCCTGGTGGGGACACCAGAACGGCCCGGCCGCGATGATCGTCATTCTCGAGACGCCGGACGATGGGGGCTGCCGGTTCGACCATCCGGCGGGCGGGCCGACGCGGATGCAGCTCCGTTGGGTCCACAGTCTCGGCGAGTTTCGCTATCCCCGACAGGCCCGCCTATGCTTCTTCCCCAAGGGCGACTACGTGACGATCGCCAAGCGGTACCGCAGCTACGTGCGGGAGACCGGTCACTTCGTTTCCCTCCAGGAGAAGATCGCCCGCAATCCGCTGGTGGGTAGGCTCATCGGATCGCCCGTGGTGCACGTAGGCATCCTCACCCACATCCAGCCGGAGTCGCAGTACTACAACAAGGACGACCCGGCGCAGAATCACCAGTATGTCACATTCGACGAGCGGGCCGAGCAGTTGCGACAGTTAGCCGCCAAAGGGATCCATCGCGCATACGTGCATCTGGACGGCTGGGGCTTTCGTGGTTACGACAACCTGCACCCCGACATTCTGCCGCCTTGCCCGGAGGCCGGAGGCTGGGAGGGAATGAAGCGACTGGCCCAGACCTGCGAGGACCTGGGCTATGTCTTCGCGATTCACGATCAATACCGGGACTACTATCACGATGCGAAGTCCTACGATCCCAATCGGACGATCGTGGACCGCGAAGGGCAGCGTCCGTTCCACAGCGTCTGGTACGGCGGCAAACAATCGGTTCTTTGCCCGAGGTTCGCGCCGGGCTGCGTCCGACGCAACTACACGTGGCTGCTCGATCACGGCATCAAAGTGCGAGGGGCGTATCTCGACGTCTTCGCCGTCGTCCCGCCGGATGAGTGCTACAATCCAAACCATCCGGCCACCCGCACCGACTGCCTCCAGTATCGCGGGATGTGCCTGGATTTCATTCGCGCCATGGGCGGAGTCGTCAGTTCGGAAGAGCCCGCGGACTGGGCCATTCCTCATCTCGATCTCGTGCACCACGGGCCGTTCGCTCTGACGCCCGGTCCGGGACAGGGCCCGGCGATGGGAATTCCGATCCCGCTGTTCAACCTCGTCTATCACGACGCCCTGTTCCTGCCCTGGTCCAGGGGAAAAGGCGAATGGGGGATTCCGCAAAACGATCTGGGCTATCTGCACGGCCTGGCGAACGTGGGGATGCCCTACGTATCCCTGTCCCCCGATGAAGCGGAACTGGAGCAGATTCGCACGATGACCGCCCTTCACGAGCGGACGGCGCTGTCGGAGATGACCAACCACGAGTTCCTGGACGACTCGCACCGCAGGCAGCGAACGACCTTTGCCGACGGCACAGCCGTCACAATCGATCTCGACAAGGACACGTTCGAGATTACGCCGAAACTGGCGGAGGTCAAGACGCCGTGAGTCCGTGACCGCTTCGTGTCGTCTTAGAACAGCATGAACTCGCTGATCGTCGGTCCGCCCGGAGCCTTCGTAATGTTCAGTCGAACCCGTTGCGCGGTGATCGGTTCGATCTTAACCGACCAGTTCGGCCCGACCGTGGTTCCCGTATGGAAGGTCCTCCACGCCTGCCCATCGTGGTACTGCAGTTCGAAAGCCTGCACTCGCTGGAATTCCTCCAGTTCCTCGATGGCTGCCTTGCGAATAAGGGTCGGCTTGCCCAAGTCCACCTCGATCCACGCGGAACTGGTGCTCGCATCCGTCGCCCACCGCGTTTCAGAATCGTTGTCCACGGCCTTATCGGCCCCGTAGGACGGGTCCTGCTGGAAGATGGTCGACGCCACGGCTTTCTTGCCGGTCGTCAGCGAGTTGCCGCTGCTGCCCAACGCCATGGGCGTGATGTCAAACGCCTTGCCTTCGACAGTCAACTCGATCACCGTGGCGATCGGGTCGCGGCCGGCGGCGGGCACATCGATCGTGACGCCGGCATCCGTACGGTTCATCGTCGCTTCCGAACCGCTGAGCGATTTGACGCCCCGGACGGTCATTCCGGCCGCAGGCAACACCAGAGGCCCCTCTTCGGGCCAATTCATCACGTACAGATAGATCTTGTCCCCCTTGCAGGTCGAAGCGCCCCACTTGCCGGGCTTGAAGGGCCCGCCCCGCGTGCCGTAGACGCCCTCGCCATGCTTCTGGAGCCAGACGCCCATCTCGCGGAGCCGCTCTACCTGCCGCGGCTCGATCCGGCCGTCGGGCATCGGGCCCACGTTGAAGAGAAGGTTGCCGTCGCCGCCCACGGTATAGAGCAGAGTCTGAAGGCACTGTTGGAGCGACTTCATCTGGTCATTGGGCTTCCACGCCCATTGACGGCAGATCGTCATACAGGTTTCCCAGGGTCTCTCGCGGTTGAAACCGCCAATCTGTTGTTCCGGGGTGTCCAAATCGCCGGGGAGGCCGCCGCGATCGTTCAGGATAATGTCCGGCTGGAGCATGCGAATCATCATGAACGACTTCTCCGGCGTGTCGCCCCAGAGGTTTCGCGGGCTGTCCAGACCGTCGAACCACAGAATGTCCACCCGGCCATAGAGAGTGCAAATCTCGCGAAGCTGGCCCAGATAGCACTGGATATACCTGGCGTGGTTGTC
>CALMMH010000901.1 GCA_937868145.1 uncultured Phycisphaerales bacterium | reverse complement strand
GCCTTCCTGCTCCACCTCGACCTCGGAGACGATGTAGTCCAGGCCGAGTTCCAGGTTCGTCGCGTAGATCCGCATCTCCTTGCCGGCAACTGCGATCCGTACGCACTTGAGAATGGGCTTGGGCGTGCGGCTCGGAACGATCGACGTCATCAGCCCCAAGGCTTCGGCCAGCGCGGAACGGTTAAAGGTGACCTTCATGGCAAACCTCTCAAAAACCAAAAGCGCCCAATGCGCCACACTATCCTGAATTCTGCAACAGTTTACCGAGAGCCTCCCTCCGCGACAACTCCTTTTTGCGATCGGTGAGACGAGTCTTTGCGGATGCTCCTCTGCCGCGTGGGATTTCACAGAACCGACAGAACTCTAATAAGAAGGTTATTGTATTGAAGAAGGTAGTATGATTAGTCATATGGGCTCTTACTTGTGTTAGATCGCGACCCAAGGCCCGCGTAAATCGTTGCTGCCACATTAGATAGGGTTTTTATTATCGGATTTTCCCTGTGGAAAAGCTGTGGGGCGAATTGTGCCTACACTTGACAAAGTCACAGGCCTGGAGTATCTAACAGGTTTGTACCTTGGTTATTCACAGGATGCTGCATCACGATTAACAGGGGTTGTTAGATTCTCCCTGGACAGGTAGGAGACCATGATTTCACAATCGCAACAGCGGGCGCACACGGGGACTGGGGACTTGTATGTCGGCTTCGACGTCGGCAGCAGCTTCGTTCACTACGGAGTTCTCAGCGCCGAGAAAGAGGTTCTCTACTGTCCTGACCCGATCATGCACTTCGCTAACCCGCTCGGCGCCATCGGCGAGGCGTGGCGCGACATCACGGCTCATTTCGATGCAACCCGCATCAAGAGCACGGCCCTGACCGGCAGTGCCGCCGAGGCGTTTCCGCGGGTCATGCGAGGAGCTTTGTTCGTCTATGACAGCGTGGCGATCCCGAAAGGGGCAGAGATCGTCGCGCCCGCAGCGAAATACATCTTCCACATCGGCGCCAAGGATTCCTATTTCTTCAGCCTCGGTTCGGCGGACAACCGAAAGGTCATTACCGAGTGGCGGACGGGCACCAAGTGCGGCGGCGGCTCGGGCATGTTGGTTGAAAAGCAGTGTCGCAGGATGTTCCAAGGCGACGTTCCTGCACCGGAGATCGAAGATCCTGCAACGGCCCGCAGCGAACCCGAGAAGGAAGTGATCGTCGAGCGGAACCGCGGGCGACTTCAGGGCCGGCTCGAAGAAATGCTCCGCCAGGCGGAAGAAGAGGCGTCGCGGTCCAAAGAGCCCAGCGAGTTCCTCGCTCGTTGCGGCGTGGTCGTTCAATCGGACCTCATCCATAAACAAAATGAAGGCGCCACCCGAGTCGACAACCTGGCGGGTCTTTTCCGGACCGTGGCTCGCAACTACATGATCGACGTGCTGGGTTCGCACGATTTCTCCGCGACGGCGAAGAAAGGCGAGTCCATCTCGACCGGCGGCGTCTTCTCCAACGATCTCGTCCGTCAGAACCTTTCGGATCTCCTGCGCATCGAGATCGAGCGACCGGCCCACCATCAGAACATCTCCGCGCTCGGAGCGGCCCTCAAGGCTTTGGAAGAAAAGAACACCTTCGTTATGGACCTTGCCCAGCTCCGCAACGTCGCCGAGTACAGCCGGGAAAAACGCAAGTTCGCTCCCGCGCTGTCCCTGAGCCTGGCAAAAGTCCGCGCCAAGACTGAAACCCTTCCGCCGGAGATCCCCGCCGGAACGGAAGTGGTTCTCGGAATCGATGGAGGCAGCACCACCACCAAGGGCGCCCTCGTCGAGATCAAGACCGGCAAGCTGCTCGACAAGCTCTATATCAAAACGCACGGCAACCCTGAAGAATCGCTCAAGCGGGTGTTGAAATACCTGTCTCGACACAAGGCCAACGTGATCATCAAAGGCGTCGGCGCCACCGGTTCGGCGAGAAAGCTTTACGAGAAGATCCTGCTCAGCAAGAGCAAAAGTCGCGAGCTGGGCGGGCAAGGATTGGCCCTCGCGGACCGAATCACCGACGAGATCACTTGCCACGCCCTCGGCGTCAAGCACAACAACCCCGAGGTCGACACGATCTTCGAGATCGGCGGCCAGGACATGAAGTTCACCAGTTTCAACAAGGCCGGCGCGGTCAAAGAAGCGAAGATGAATTATAGCTGTCAGGCCGGCTCCGGCCAGACGCTGGAAAACATGGCCGACGTGATCAACCTGAACGTGGAAAGCACGCTCCAGGAGGCGGCCCTGCGTGCCGAGCGCGTGCCGGTCATCGACTCGACCTGCGGCGTCTTCATGGAGATGGACGAGAACCGCCTCATTGCCGAGGGGTTCAGCCGGGACGAGATCGCGGCCGCCATCATTCGCGGCACCGCGGCCAGCTATTTCTACAAGTTCGTCGGCGGCTCGCAGCACGCCGGCGACAAGTGCTCCGCGCAGGGCGGTCCGGCGCTGGGCGCCGCATTCCTTGCAGGACTGGCCCAGGTGACGGAAAAGCAAATCGAAGGCTACCCGCACCGTGAGATGTTCGGCGCCTGGGGACAGGCCCTCGACATCATCCAGGGCATCAAACGATTCGAGGAAGAAGGCAAGAAGTACGGCACCGCCTTCCGCGGCTGGCAGATCATCGACATGGCCTTCCACAAGCGAAGGGTCCTCTGCCGGGAGCTGTTTGCCGACAAATCCTGCGGCATTCGCGACTGCCAGCTCGAA
>CALMMH010000900.1 GCA_937868145.1 uncultured Phycisphaerales bacterium | reverse complement strand
GACGACCAGGCAGTCCGTCGAGGATTCCTCCGCGAGAACGACATAACAGTTCGTTTGGAGTTCCCCAAGAATAAGGCGATCGATCTGCATGGTTGCAGACTTCTCCGTCACTTCGGCTGATTCGGCTCAACGTTCGGAACCAGGGCCGGCAGGGTCGGGATCGCCGTCGGAGCATCCTGCGTCGTCTCGACCTTGGCCTCCGCAGGTTTCTCCTTGTCCTCAAGCAAGTCCGCTTGCGACATCAGCAGAGACTTGGCCTTCCAATCGGGAATCGTATAGATCCAGGCCTTGTGCCGCAGCGTGAATCGCTGGGCGTCCGCCTGGGCCATGAGGATCGCCTCCTTCTTCTGGAGCTCCTCGGGCGAATCCTTCTTGTCCGGATTGATCGTGACCTTCACGGGGTCCGTGTAGACGGCGCTGGCCAACAGATAGGTCTTGTCGCCCTTCTTGGCCAACTCCAGGGTGTACTCGGTCGAATTGTCCATGCGGACCACATACTTGCGATCGAAGGTCAGCCCCGTGACCTGGGCCGGCGTGTTGACGTCCTCGAATCGCAGGCCCTGCAGGGCGGTGAAAACGCCCTTCGCGTCGGTCTCCTTGAGCTTCTTGCCGGCGGGCAGGCCGTCCATGAGGACATCGTCGCCGCCGTCCTTCTTGGCTCGCAGCGTGTACGAGCCCTCTGGCGTCGTGACGGTCACCGCATTGACGTCCTCGCTTTTGATCGTCGCAATCTCCTGGTTGACGTAGTCCAGGGCCTTGGTGCGGATGAAAGGCGAATCGTTCGTCAGATACACATCATTGCTCGACGCCTCGCGCACGTACGTGCCCTCGCCGGACTCGCGGGTCTTGCCGATGACGACGCCGGCCAGAAGGGAACCGTCGGACTTGAAGAACTTGATGGCGCCGCGGGGCTTCTCCTCACTGACTTCCAGTTCCGCATAGTTGGCTGCGTCGCTCGTATAGAGGTCCACGGTCTTGATGTCCAGTGCCTTGGTGATCAGGTCGTTGATCTGCTTGGCGTCTGCAGGGTAGTTGGTGTCCTCGACGATAAACTGCCCGCCCTGGCCCTGCCGACGGATTTTGACCTGTTGTTCGCCCTCCGTGATGCGGATGCTGTCGATCCCGGCCGTATCGAGGCCCTGAATCAGGTATGCCGGCCCGGAGAGCTTGCCCCGAGAGCCGACGGACGTGCGTCCCGTAATCACCGCCAGAAAAACCATCACCGCCGCAACGACGGCCAAGATACCCAGCTTCTGGTTGCTCATGTGTATAACCCTTAAGTCGATTTACGATTTACAATTTACTATTTGCGATCGGAGAGCGCCGCCATGTCGGGGGAAGTCCTTCAATCGTAAATAACAAATAGTAAATGGCCGATTTCTACGCGTCGCTCGTGTGACTGATGTACTGCCGCCGTCGAACGCTCCGCCAGACTCCCAGGACCACGGCCAGAAGCAGAATCACGCCCGGCACCGCCGCGATGTTGACCATCTTGAGCTTGTTGCCGAGCCGGTCGGTCTGCACCCGGCTCTTCTCCTTGATGGACCGCAACTTCTTCTGCGCGTCGCGGATGTCCATTTCGAGCTTGCGTTTGGTCTTGACGATGTCGCTACCCAGGATCTTCTGCTCGTCCTCGCCTTTGGCGGAGGAGACCAGTTCCTGGAGCTTTTGATTGAACCCGTCGATCTGGGCGTTGATCACCACCACCTCGTCGGCGCTGGCCCGCTCGGCTTCCTGCTCGATTTTGTCGACCACGACAAACGGCCGCTTGAAGTTGCCACGGGAACGGATGGCGATCAGGTCGCCCGAGCCGCCCAGTTCCTCGACCGCGTTCATGAGCAGCGCGCTGTTGTCGCCCACGACCATCTTGCCGAAGAACGAGCTGGAGTAGGCCAACTGGTCGCTGATGAAATCCACGTCGGAGAAGACCACGACGGCGCAATCCTCTGTGGCCGCGGTCAGACCCGTGATGTGCTTGGCGATCTTCGTGGACTCATTCGGATCGTTCGGATCCTTGGCCCCGTCGACTTCGACCTCGATGCCTTCCGGGAAGCTGCTCTTGAATCGTCCGGTGACGAGATATCCCATGACGACCGGCCGCTCGCCGTCGACGAAGCCGGCCATCATTTTGGCCGGATCCGGGAACATCAGCTCGAACGCACTGCCCACCTTCCAGGCGTTGCCGTGCTGGGTGGTCATGACCAGGGGCATCCGCTGGATCGAGGGTTTTCCTTCGGTCTTGGCTTCTTTCGGCAGGTTCGGATCAGCCGCTTTGGCCGCATCCTTGGCCTGAGCATCAATCTCTTTCAGGACGCCGGCGAACAGCGTGCGAACCTGGTTGAGTTCCGCCGTGATCGGGTTGTCCTGGTTGAAGCAGTCGCGCGTCAGTTCAAGATACCCGATGACCTTCTCGGCCCTGGCGTTGCGGCTGACCGCGGCCTCCATGGCCAGCGACCGGTCGCCGGCGAACGTGTTTTCCGGCATCTCCAGGCCCCAAGTCCGCATCAGGCGGTCCAAGCTGGAGTTCTGGCTCTGCACGCTCATCTGCATGGGGTTGCGCTGCGGACGATCCGAGATGCAGTGCGGGTCCACGCAGACGATCGTCCGGCCGCCCTTCAAGACGAACTGGTCGATCGCGAATTGCGTCCGCTCGGGCAGGTTCTTCGGGTGCACGACGATCAGGATGTCCACCTCGTTGACCTCGTTGACGTCCGTGGGAACCGTAGTCACCTCGTACTTGTTCTTGAGCTGCTCGACGAACGTCCACGGCGGCTCGGGCTGCTGGCCCTGCATCCGCATCATCTGGGCCATGTAATCGCTGGTGTCCTGTCCCATCACCGCCAGCGAGCTCATGACCCCGATCTTCTTTTTCTGCTTGGTCATCGCGGTGTCGATCAGGTAACTGATGTCGTACTCGACGAAGTTGTGCCGGTCCGGCGAGAAGAAAGGAATCACCTTGTCGACGCCGAACTGCGTTTGGATGGCCAGGCCGAAGAAGAAATTCTCATTCTCCGTGATCGGGAACCGCTGGAGGCCCAGCCGCATCGCCTGTTCCTCGTCGTCCGAGAACGGACGCGGATCGATCACCTGGAGCCTGACCTTGCCGCCGGAGGCCGCGACGTACTCGTCGAGGAGCGACTTGACGAATTCGAAGTAGTTGGTGAAGTACTGGATCTGGTCCGGGGCCTTCAGCGACGCCTTGCGGGCAAAGAACAGCTTGGCCGTGATCGGCTGGTTGAGCCGGCCGAGAATGGCCTTGGTCCCCTCGGACAACGTGTACAGGCCCTGGTCGGTGACATCCATCTTCAGGCGTCCCCCGATGTTCTGACAGATGCTGATGCCGCTGAACGCGATGATCAGGATCAGAACGGCACCCAGAATGGCTCGTAGTGTGCGGTTCATCAACTGGCCTTCCTTTCATCCAAAACGACCGTGCAGGCTGCCACCCAGCCGACGATCAACACGACAAAATACGCGAGATCCTTGAATCGCACGACGCCCCGCTGCAGAGAGGCGAAATGCTCCTGCAGACTCATGGTTCCGATGGCCGAGACCAGGCCGCCGGGCAGGAACGTCGAGAGATAGTTCAACATCGACGGCCGGCCGGCGAACGCCAGAATCGCGCAGGCGACGGCCGACAGCACGAATGCGATCACCTGGTTCTTGCTCAACGCAGAGAAGAAGCATCCGATGGCCAGGAACGACCCCGCCATGAGAAAGCTGCCCACGTAGCCGGCGGCGATCAGCCCTCCGTCGGGGTTGCCGAGATAGGCCACCGTGAGCACCATGGGGAAGGTCAGCGCCAACGCGATGCCCAGGAAGATCCAGGCGGCGAAGAACTTGCCCAGCACCGCCTGCGTGATCGTGATCGGCAGCGTGCACAGCAGCTCGACCGAACCCACCTTGCGTTCCTCGGCCCACAACCGCATCGCGGTCGCCGGCACCATGAAAATCATCAGCCAGGGCAGGTTCACGAAGAACGTCTGCATGTCGGCCTGCCGCAGTTCGAAAAACTTCTCCAGATTGAACGTCAGGTACCCCGCCGCAACGAGGAAAATGACCAGAAAGACGTAAGCCAGAGGCGTCGCAAAGTAGCTTTTCAGCTCCCTCTTGAATACCGCCCAAAAGCTGTTCATAGGAACTCCTCAGAAAGATTGACGATTTACGATTTACTATTTGCGATGCGTCCCTGCCGTTGGCATCCCAATAGCAAATACAAAATAGTAAATAGTAAATGTTACGCGCTTTTCTTCATCTTCGTCACTTTGCGGAAGATCTCTTCGAGACTGACCTTGTGCTGCTCCTTGAGCTGCTTGGGGGTCGAATCCACAAGGACCTTGCCCCGGGCGACGATGATCGTCCGCGAGCAGATGGCCTCCACCTCTTCCAGGATGTGAGTCGAGATGATAATGCACTTGTCCTTGCCCATGCTCGTGATCAGCTGGCGGACGTCGTGCTTCTGATTGGGGTCGAGACCGTCGGTGGGCTCGTCGAGGATGAGCACCTGGGGATCGTGAATCAGGGCCTGCGCCAGGCCGACCCTGCGTTTGTAACCTTTGGAGAGCGTCTCGATCGTCTGGTGATAGACCGAATCGATCGAGCACATCGGCACCACGCGGTCGAGAGCTTTCTTTCGGTCGGCGCCCTTGATCCGGCGGACGTCGCAGATAAAGTTGAGGAAGCCCCCCACCGTCATTTCGCCGTAGGCCGGGGAATTCTCCGCCAGATAGCCCAGCGACCGCCGAACCCCGATGGGATCCCTGCGGATGTCGTGTCCGCACACGCTGGCCGTGCCGCTATCCGGTCGGATGTAGCACGTGATCATTCGCATGGCGGTGGTCTTGCCGGCGCCGTTGGGCCCCAAGAGGCCCAGCACCTGACCCTTGTCCACGCTGAATGAAATGCCGTCAACAGCAACTACCGGCCCGAAGCTGCGCCGCAGTTCCTTGACTTCGATCATATCCATCTCCAAACCATTTTACGATTTACTATCGACTATTTACTCTTTGGCTTCGGCGGAGCGAAACTCAGACGCCGAAGTCCGAACACCCGACCGGGCAACAGGGCTGCGGTGACCCGGGCGTCGACTTTCAATCGAAAATCGTAATCCCACTGGGGTAAACCGTATCAATGTACGGATTGCCGTCCGGCCGTCAAGACCCCTGGCCCGATTATTTTCTCTCCAAACGGAGCATGGGGCCGCAGCCGGAGAACCCTCCCGCCAATTAACATAGTACTACGCAACAGGGTTCGCGCTTGTTTGGGTCTGGGCGTGCCCACAAGCGTAACCACGGACCGTGCCGGGATGGCAAGAGTATCCTTCGGACCGACGGCGCAGTAGGCCGTCAGATTGTCCTTGTCATCGGAGTTCCCGCGCGTGACATACGGAATCCAGGATACAATCGGCGTCCCGGCAAAGTCACATTTCACAGGCCGGTCCCCGGCGGCGTGATTCACGAACACCAACACGACCGCGCCGTCGTCCTGCTTGTGATAGGCAGACACCATCAGGTCCTCGGCCACAGCCTCGGGCGTCGCGTTGTCGGATCGGCTCACCACGACTCGCTTCATGCCGGGCCGGATGAACCGGCTGAAGTTGCCCATGGCCCACAGCATCTTGGAGGCCCAGTACGCGCCGTCGGCATCGCCCTTGCTGACATAGACCAGGCCGTCTTTGTAATTGTAGGCCGACACAGCCAGCCACCATTGCCAGTCCGAGGCCTCTGCGACAGTCAGATCGTAGTGAATCACTCTCGCGACCCACAAGGCCGGATCGATGCCGAGGTCGCGACCGTTCCCATAGCCGCGATACTGCGAAGGGATGTACGAGTCGCCTCCGACGAGGATGCAGTACTCGGTCATTGCATAGCCCAGGCCGGGGTACCGGTTCAACTTGGTCCGCAACGTCTGTCGCCAGCCCACGAGCCGATCGTCGCCAGGCCAACAGGTAAAATAGCTGTGCGAGGAGATCCGAGGCGCGACCTTGTCTCCCACGTAAGAGGGACTGCTGCGGTCGAAGAATGCATCGATGTAGTCCCCGCGGGCGCCTTCGTGCGCGTACAGATAGCTGAGGTCCCCCGATTCCACGATCTCGATTTGGGCGCCGATCTGCTTGCTCTGCAACTGTTCGTACAACGCCACGACGACCTTGTGGATATCCGCGTTGCTGTATCGACAGCCTTCCTGACTGCGGCCTTCCCAGTCCCAGTTCGGTTCGTTGAACGGACTGATGCCGTCAAAATCGATCCCTTCCACGTCCCGGAAATGCTCCAAGATCGCGGCCATGTAAGTCGCGAAGGCCGTGATCTTGTCCTCACGCAGATTGGTCGTGCCCGAGTCCCGCGAACAATAGGCCTGACCGTTCTGGGTCATGTTGACGGGCGGGCTGTTGACGAACGCGATGAACTGCTCCACCCCTCGGGCCTTGGCAGCCTGAAGAAACCACCTCTGCCCCGGACATCGCGCCCAGTCATACCCGCCGGAAG
>CALMMH010000899.1 GCA_937868145.1 uncultured Phycisphaerales bacterium | reverse complement strand
AAGATCCTCGCGGGTGAGCCGTTCGTCGACCAGAGCAATCCGGTGGCGGCCGTAGGGACTCTGGCCAGCGCGATCATCCGGAAGGACAAACCTCTCCTGCTCAATCTGATGGCCAATCCGATTCTCAGGGCGATCGCGGACAGCCAGTATGACGAGTTCATCCAGAGCCAGGGACGCCAGTTGGTGGAGGGCGTCGATTTTCTCAGCACGCCGAGCTGGCCCCAACAGCCGCAAGACGGTTATGAGCACCCCGTCTACTTCTCGCGAAAAGGGTCGTTGCTCCACGATGCGACCATGGTCATGGTGTACCGGGACGGCAAGTGGTACTCGGGAGGGATGACCTGGGGCGTAGAACACCCCTCGACGACTCCGGCGAGCCCGGCGGTGGGTGCGGTGAAGATCTCCCGGGACCGGGCGGACCTCGTCGCGGCCACGTACCAGGGTCTCGAACCGGGCAGGTTCCTGAGGAGGTGGCTGTTCCTGGGCCCGATCGATATCCCGTGGCACGGGGAGGGGTACTTCCCGAACGATCAGGCGCAAAGGGAGTTCTTCGGCGTGGACCCCGTCGCCCTCGATCGGTTCCAGCCGCAAATCCAGATCGGCGACAAGAGCTATCCGTGGGCGGTTCTGGACTCGGAATACGGCGTCATCGATCTGTCTGCGGTGTTCCCGGACTGGTTCAAGGTGGGCTATGCCTGGGCGCAGATCGACATGCCCGAGGCGAAGGACGGCGTCTTGGGCATCGGCTCCGACGACCACGTCAAGGTGTGGCTCAACGGAGAGCTCGTCCATGAGAACTGGGTAGAAGGCGGTCGTGGCGTCGTGCCGGACAATGATCGCGTCCTGGTGAGGTTTCGCAAAGGCAGCAATCAACTCGTGCTGAAGATCCAGAACGGCGGCGGGGCGTGGGGATTTTCCTGCCGGCTGCGGGCCCAATAGAATTGGCCTATGGCCAAGGCGGACGAACGAAACCCCGGTCTGTCCTCTCCAAGGGGCAGGCTGGGGTTTTGTTCTGACTCTGCTCCGCCGGTCTCAAAGATTCATCGGCAGGCCGCGGTCGCGGAGGTATTCTTTCATTTGTGTGATCGTGTAGTTGCCGAAGTGGGTGATCGAGGCCATCAGGACCGCGTCGGCTCCGCCATCCACCACCGCATCGTACAGGTGGTCGAGCGTGCCCGCGCCGCCGGAGGCGATCACCGGGATGTTCACCGCGTCGGAGACCGCTTTGTTCAGCGCGTTGTCGTAGCCGGCCTGGGTGCCGTCGGCATCCATACTGGTCAGGAGGATCTCGCCCGCGCCGAGGTCTTCGCCGCGTTTGGCCCATTCCACGACGTCGATGTCCGTGGGCTCGGAGCCCGCCTTGACGCAGACCTGCCAGTGGCCGGTTCTTGTCTTGGAGCGTCGGGCGTCGATGGCCAGGACGACGCACTGGTTCCCGAACCGCTTGGCGGCTTCGGAGATCAGGGCCGGGTTCTGCACGGCGGCCGTGTTGACCGAGGCCTTCTCGGCTCCGCTTCGCAACAGCTCGTCGATCTGTTCGACGGTGCGAATACCGCCGCCGACGGTGAAGGGGATGAAGACGTTCTCCGCCACCCGCTTGACCATATCCACGATCGTTTTGCGCGAGCGGATCGTCGCGGTGATGTCCAGGAAGACCAGTTCGTCGGCGCCGCTGTCGCTATAGCGAGCCCCCAGTTCGACCGGGTCGCCCGCGTCGCGCAGGTTCAGGAAGTTCACGCCCTTGACGACGCGGTTGTCCTTGACGTCCAGGCATGGGATGATTCGTTTTGTCAGCATGATCAGGAAGTTCGAAGTGTGAAGTTTGAAGTGTGAAGTCAGAGGGAACTGACGCGGACCTTGAGACTCAACGCTTCAAACTGGAAACTTCACACTTGAAACTATCTCCTACAAATCTCGTGGAAGTTCTTCAGTACTTGCAGACCCTGGCGGCTGCTCTTCTCCGGGTGGAACTGCACGCCGTAGATGTTGCCCTTCTGGACCGAGGCCGTCAGAGGCGAGCCGTAGTCCACCATCGCGGTCTTGGCCTGCGGGTCGTTCACCTGGGCGTGGTAGGAGTGCGCGAAGTAGAAGTGCTTGGCGGGACCGAGCCCGGCGAACAGATCCATGCCCTTCGGCAGCTGCACCTGGTTCCAACCCATGTGCGGCACCGTCTGCACCGGCGGGACGCCTACGACTGTCCCGTGGATCAAGCCCAGGCCTTTATGCGGACCATACTCGGTGCTCTCGTCGAAAAGCAGTTGGTGGCCGACGCAGATTCCCAGGATCGGCATTCCGCCCGCGACGGCTTTCTTGACCGGCTCGGCCGCGTCGCCCAGGGCCTCCATGGCGTATCCGAAGGCCGCTACGCCGGGCAGGACCAGACCGGTCGCCTTGGCGATCTGGGCCGGATCACGGCTCAACTCGACCTGACAGCCGATGTGACGAAAGGCGTTACAGACGCTTTCCACGTTACCTACGCTATAGTCGATTACCACAATCATCCTAACACTCTTACCACAAGGCACTTACGGAGTCAAGTGAGAATGCGCAATACGTCACTTAAGCAGAAATGATTGGTTGGAGGCTACGGAGGGACCTATAATCCTACTCGATCCGGCAGGTCTCATGGGGCAGGTTTGCGTTTTTCAAGTGTAGTCAGGGCCTACAGTTGTCGATTCAATAGTACCCAGCATGACAGGAGTTGGACCACCGTTTTGCAGGAGCGAGGACGCGGTTGGGTTCTCGGCCTTGCGAAACTCTATCTGGAAGGGTGCGTATGTGCGGCATTGTCGCCTATTTGGGAAGGAAAGCTGCCCAGCCTATTTTGATCGAGGGCCTCAAGCGGCTCGAGTACCGTGGCTATGACTCGGCGGGCATCGCGCTGCTGAAGAACGGCGGCATCTGCGTCCAGAAGACCAGCGGCCGAATCAGCGCCCTGGAGCAGATCCTGAATGTGCCCACCAGCGGCGACGTGCTGGGCATCGGCCACACCCGCTGGGCCACGCATGGCGAACCGAACACGGTCAACGCCCATCCGCACACGGACTACACGGGCAAGATCGCCGTGGTGCACAACGGGATCATCGAGAACTACAGCACCCTCAAGACGTGGCTCAAGAGCGAGGGCGTCGCCTTCGCCAGCCAGACCGACACGGAGGTCCTCTCGAATCTGATCGGCTATCTGTATGATCATATCGAGGCCTCGGGCGGCTGCGGGAATCAAAACCCGTTCGAATGGGCGGTCCAGCAGGCCCTGCAGAAAGTCCACGGCACTTTCGGCGTCGCGATCGTCTGCTCGGACTATCCCGACCTGCTCATCGGCGCCAAGCGAGGCAGTCCGCTGATTCTGGGCGTCGGCGACGGCGAGTACGTCCTGGCCTCCGACGCCGCGGCCATCGTCGAGCACACGACGCGGGCCATCTACCTGGCCGACAACGAGATGGTCACCGTCAACTCGGACGGTTTCTATACCAAGACAGTCAACAATGTTGTGATCGCCAAAGATCTGAAAGAGATCGAGTTCTCGCTCGAACAGATCGAGCTGGGCGGCTACCCGCATCACATGCTCAAGGAAATCTTCGAGCAGCCCGATTCGCTGAGCACCTGCATGGGCGGACGTCTGGACCGCCAGTGGGGCAAGATCAAGCTGGGCGGCATCGCCGACAGTCTGCGGGAGCTGACCCAGGCCAAGCACGTGATCTTCACCGCCTGCGGCACTGCGTTCCACGCGGGGTTGGTGGGCGAGTTTCTCCTGGAGCACCTGGCCCGCATCCCGGCCGAGACCGAATACGCCAGCGAGTTCCGCTATCGAAATCCGATCATCGGCGACGGCACGATCGTGGTTGCGATCAGCCAGTCCGGCGAGACCGCCGACACGCTGGCGGCCGTCGAGCAGGCCAAGGAGCGCGGCGCGAAAGTCCTGGGCATCGTCAACGTCGTGGGCTCCACCATCGCCCGTTCGACCGATGCAGGCATTTACCTGCACGTCGGGCCGGAGATTGGCGTCGCCAGCACCAAGGCGTTCACCGCGCAGGTGGCGGTGCTGAGCATGCTGGCGATCGAACTCGGACGCCGGCGTCACCTCAGCAGCGACGACGCGGCCCGGTACATCGACGAGTTGGCCCAGATTCCCGAAAAGATCGGCGCGATCCTCCAGCAGTCCGACCACATCCGCGAAATCGCGGCGGCCAACATCGACAAAGAGAACTGGCTGTTCCTGGGCCGGGGATTCAACTACCCGGTGGCTCTGGAAGGGGCCTTGAAGCTCAAGGAAATCAGCTACATTCACGCGGAAGGCCTCCCAGCGGCCGAGATGAAGCACGGACCGATCGCTCTGATCGCCGACGGCATGCCCGCGGTGTTCCTGGCGACCACGGGTCCTCAGTACGACAAGATCATCGGCAACATCGAGGAAGTCCGGGCCCGCGGCGGCAGGATCATCGTTGTGGCCACCGAAGGCAACGCAGAGATCGAGGAGCGCGCCGATCACCTGATCACGATTCCTGAAGCGCCGGAACTCTTCCAGCCGATGCTTTCGGTCATCCCGCTGCAACTGCTGGCGTATCACGCCGCGGTGCTGCGAGGCCACGACGTGGACAAGCCCCGCAACCTGGCCAAGAGCGTGACAGTCGAATAGCCGGATGGTACAATCCAAGACTGCTGGAAGGGCAGGGGGCTGTCGTAGCAGCGTCTGATCCTTTCCCATCCCCAAGCAGAGGAATGCAGTAATGGATTACGGAAGGACTGTTGATTGTGAGATCCCGCTCTCGAAGGATGCGTGCGCGGCAGGCACGATCCTGCGAGGCTTCACGCTCATTGAGCTTCTGGTTGTGATCGCGATCGTTTCGCTGTTGCTCACGATCCTTCTCCCGTCTTTGCACAAGGCCAAGGCCGCGGCCCGGCGGGTCGTCTGCTCGCACAATCTCAAACAGGTGGGCATCGCGGTGGACCTGTACACGCACGACTCCGGGGGATACTACCCCTGTGCCCAGGACCCCGTTTCGACGAGCCCGTCCTACTGGCTGTGGATGGGGCGCGGCTGGCGAAAGTGGGTCCAGCCGTACCTGAGCAGCATCGTCGATCCGAACAACCCGTCGGTTCTTCTGTGTCCGGCGGATCGGGCCGATCCCACCAAGTTCGAATCCACCAGCTATTCCTATTCGATGACGTTCTATCACAGTCCCGAGCAGATCGACTCCATCGACGACGCGATCCTGACTTACACCAATCCGAAACCTTCGATACGACAGGCGGTCACCGAAGTCGCGTGGCCGTCCGCCAAGATCCTCATCGGCGAGTGGACGAGCAATCACGAGACGATTGAGCCCGACCTGGGCTGGTGGTGTTGGGACGGAACGCGGAGCTTTCTGTTTGCCGACGGGCAGGTGACATTTCTCAAGGCCGAGAGCATCCGCGCGGCTCGCGACAACATGCCGGACGCCAATTTAACGATCCACGGCATCAAGGGTCGGGACTACGTACCGTAGCTTGCGGATCTCGCCGATGGTTCTCTGTATGCGAGACAGCCATCGGTAAGACCTTCAGCCTTTCCGCTGCCACCCGGAATCGAATCAATGCTCGTCTGATGCATGGGCGTCACTTCTCGCGTGCGATCGCGAACGTAGCGGTCTGTCCCTCGGCCACTTTCAACGGCTTTTCGAAGACGCGCGAGCCGTAATCGGTCAGAGTGAACTTCGCGAGCGTGAGGTTACCGTGCAGAACCGACAGCGAGACGTTCATCCGTCTGCCCGCGCGATCGATCGAGTAGGTGCCCCAGGCGTAGCCGTTCGACCAGAAGTGCCGGCCTTCCTCAGCAGCCAGGGTCATGGATTTCTCGACGCCGGAGTAGTGGAAGCCGGTCATCGCCAGGACCGCCGCCCAACTGGCCATCGCGCGGGCGTAGTGATGCCCGCATTCGGCCTCGTCAAAGGGGCTGCGCTTCCGCCCATCGTAGCGGTCGCGGATGTTCGCGATGCATGTGAGCCCTTCCTTCGTTTGGCCCTCATACAGCATGCCGACCGCGGCGGCATATTCGAAGCCCGTCATGACCTCGGTGAAATAGGGGAACGGATTGTTCGGCCGTTCCTTGGGGTAGCTGGCCATCAGCAGGATGGATTCGTCGCCGAGGGCGAAGCTCCGCATACAATTGAAATGGCTGTGGAGGTTCTCGCGATAGTTGTACTTCATGATGCTCTGGAGCGTCTTGCGGACGTGCTCGCGGTTCACGAGGTAGCCCAGGCCGCAGACATGGGCGGTGTACTGGCCGACGAGTTGATCCACCAGGCAGCCCTTGCCGAGTTGATAGTCCGGCTTGCTCGGGTCTTTGGCGCCCATGCCCACCAGCAAGGGGGCGGCGATCTGCGACTCGTCCGTCGGCGGGCGAATCTGGTGCTCATAGTATTCGCCGTTGAACAGATTCGCATCGGTCCACTTGCTGCCCCGTTCGAACAGGTCGCGGCAGGTCGCGGCGAATTCCGTGTCCCCGACGTGCTTGGCCATCTCCTCGGCCGCCCGCAGCGCGCCGAGATACCAGACGCCCATCTGCGGATTCGGACCGTAATACTCGACGTCCATCGTGTTGTGCTGACAGCCTTCCATCACGCCGTCTTTGTCCGCGTCCCAGCCGCCGGGAATCCAGCAGAATTCTACCGCCTTCTTCACGTGCGGCCAGAGCGTCGTGAGCATCGCGTCGTCGCCCGAGAGCTGCCAATCGCGGTACATTTTCATGATGCAGCCCATCTGCCCGTCCGCGGCGGCTTTGCCGAACTCCTTGGCCCGCTCCAGCGGCAGGTTCACGCGGAAACTCATCATGCCCTCGTCGTTCGTGGCCTGTCCGAACTCCACCTCGCGCATCATCCTCGCCATGCTGCCGAAGAGCAGAGCGGTCGCGTGCTCGTAGTTCCATACGTGGGTGCACGAGCCGTGGCAGCATCCGCCGCGGTTGCCGCAGCCTTCGAAGCCGTAGAACCGGCCGTCCTCGGTGCGGAAGCAGGTTTGCGACCGCAGCGTGCTCAGGTTGAACAACGCGGCCTCCTTGACCACCTTGGGCAGATCGGAGTCGCAGAACGCCCGGACGAATCGGAGCGTCTTGTCTTCCAGAACGCCCGCCTGCGGCGCAACCTTCTCCGCGACGTCCCACGCATCTGCATACTGGGTCGTGTAGTAATTGCCGATGCGGTCCTTTGCGTCGTTCTTGGGAGTCCAGGTGATGCGGTTGGGGAAGTGCCAGGTCAGAAGGAACACGACCGGGACGGTCTGCTTGGCCGGCACCTCCACGCTGACGGCCAGCGAAGCCATCGGCGTGTCTTCCTTGCCGAGTTCTCGTTCATCGAGCTTGCCGTCGGTGCTGAAATCGTCCCAGAAGTCCAGGCTCACGCTGCCCCAGCCGCCGGAGATCCAGTTGACCCGGTGAGTGATCTCGCCTTGGGTGGGGGTCGTCAACGCGATGGTGCCCCAGTGCGGGGCTCTCGGTGCGACTCCCGCTGAGGACAGAAACATGCCGCGAACGGATTTGCCTTTGCGATACTCGTTGCGGTTGGCTTTGCCGCCGGCGGCGATGAGATCGCCTTCCCAGTCCTTCGTCTGGCCCGAGCCGTCGTTGCCGATGAAGTTGGGCAGGACGCCGCAGACCGAGACCTGAAGCGGCTGGCTGGTCGTGTTCCGGATCGCGTATCGCAGGATGGCCACCGGGATGCCGCTGGTGTTGGGGTCCGCAGGCGCCAGCGGATTGAACGCCTGCAATGTCACGGCCACCGGCATATCCGGATCGAGGAGCCGGACCTGCCCCAGCGGGTATGCGGCCGCGAACGTGCAGCGCCGGAATCGCGGCAAGCCGTGGTTGACGGCCCCGCTGCCGCTGGCGTCCTCGTACAGGGAGGGGTCGATCGGTCCCTCGAGCCCTCTCGCGTGCGTCTGTCCTTTTGCGTCCTTCACGAAGATCGCAAAGAACGGGCCGGACGATCCCCTTGTGGGAATGAATCCCTTGGCGGGGCGGTTCATGATCTCCCAGTCCCGCAGATCGCCCCGGCCGCCGAGCGAGACGGTGCCCGTGCCGATTCCGCCGAGCGGCAGGGCGATTCTCGCCAGATGCGCCTCGTCGTATTCCTTCAGGACGGGCCAGTCGGCCGAGGATTCCAGCCGGACGGGCGATTTCTCGACGACCACGTCATCGCCGGAGCGGGCAGCCGTGCTGCGCGAGACTCCCAGCCCGACTCCGAGCACCATGGACAACAGCATCGCTTTTCGCATCTCGTTCTCCCATCAATGTCGTGACCTCGAACTGCGTTCTGCATCCGCCGCACTCCTTCGCGGTCAATGCACGCGCGTCCAACATACCGCACGGAAGCCGCGATGTGAATCACAAACATCCTGTTTGTGCGAACCCGTCCTTGCGAAGGCGGGACGATCGAGTCGCTCCCTCGTGGGGCGGGACTTCTGCGGCCTTCGTTTTGATCTATTCTTCTTTTGATCTTCCGCCGTCTCTCTTATACAATCCCGACGCTGGCATGTACTTGAGTAGGGACTTTGTGATGAAGCGATCGTTGGGATGTGTGCTGTTTTCGGCTCTCTGGCTGCTGTGGTTCGGGCTCCTGCCAGGCACGTTTGTCGCGATTCTGATCACGGGCCAGAGTGGTTGGAGCCGGCTCTGGGGGATGTCGTCGGTGGCGCTCTCGATCGCCGCGTGGGTCAACTGGGGCCTTCATCGTTGCGATCCGTTTGGGCGGGCATGCGCTGCGATCGCTTTGGGCATGACGTTGGGCATGCTGGCCGACCTTTACGGCGCCTTCAGCGCTCTACGCTTTACCGAGCCCCTGACGATGATCATCCCTTTGTTCGCCCTGGGACACGTCGCCTACATCGGGGGCATGATGATGCTTGCCCGCCGTTTGAATCTGATTAGCCGGCCCGGGTGGGGCAAGGCATTCGCGAGCGCCGTCGTTTTCTATGATCTGGCCGGCCTGGTTCTCTGGACCACGCTGGTTCGTCCGTCGGGGGACCTGCCGCACATGCATGCGCCGACGGCCGGCTACACGATCTTTCTCGCGACCGCGGCAGCGGTGATGGCGACCGTGGCCTGCTTCGACAGGCGATTTCTGACTGTCGGGATCGGAGGGTTCCTGTTCCTGCTCAGCGACGCCTTTCTGGCGGTTCGGCTCTTCCAAGACAACTGGCACGGGCTCGGCGATCTGTGCTGGATCACCTATGGCGTCGGACAGATGCTGATCGTCTACGGCGTGATCGCGGGCGTCTGGCGGCGCGTGAACCAGGAAGGACAACCCCAGGTCGAATCGATCTGCACCGGTTGACGACGCAGTCGCTCCTGTGACATTTTCTTCCTGCCGCGTCCAAGTGTTTCTTGGCCTGCCTGCGGTTTGTTTCTACAATAGGGCCTTGGATTCGCAGATTACGGAATTCTGGAGGTTCATCCTGATGATGCGACATCTGTTTGTCACCGGTTTGAGCCTGCTGGCCGTCCTGGCCGGC
>CALMMH010000898.1 GCA_937868145.1 uncultured Phycisphaerales bacterium | reverse complement strand
TCAGAGCTTCCGTGCGGCGGCCACGAACGCGGCGGTCCGTGCCTGTCCGTGCGTGTCCGTGTTGGTTTGTGCAGGCGGGGTCACGCGCCACAGGACGCCCGCCTTCACAAGCGAATACTTCTCGATGATGAACGCCGGGCAATAGCGAGGCATGCGTGAAACCACATAGACCGGGTGCTCGGCGACCAATCCCGCAATCGTTTCTGCATTGACGGCGGGAGACCCTTGCGTGGAGGCGATTCGCGAAACGATCTTCACATCCGGCCGAAGCGCCTTGACCTGTTGTGCATACAACAGGGGGGGGACTGTCGTGATGTCCGCCCAGATGACGGCGTCGCTCTCGACGGCCGCGAGGGCCTCCGCGGCAAATCGTTCCGCTCCCCGGTAGCCTGTTTTCCATGGGCGAAGGAAGTACTCGTAATCGTCGCGATAGGAAACGTCTTGGCGGGTTCTCAAGTCGAGCTTCGCTTGCCGGGCCAACTTCGGGGCCGCCGCATAGACGCCGAGGGGCAACAGGGAGAACGCCGCGATCAGGCGAGGCGCAACTCCGCGTTTCGTTCGCGACAGGATCTCCTGCGTCCCCAGGCCGATCATCGCCGCGACCATACAATAGAACGGGATGAAGAAGGCGTATCGATCCGACACCGTGTACCGCGACGCGAACAACAGGAACAGCGCCAGCATGGCCGCCGCGATGATTCGGAAAGGCGCCGGCCTGACTCGATACAGGCTGCAGCAGCCTGCGAAGAACAGCAACGCGTTCGGCGTCGGAAAATTCAGCGCGCCCAGAAGAACGTTTTCCTGGATGATGCTCCACGAGAGGCTCGTGTTCAGCACCTCTGCTTGCCACCGGTCGCCGAAAGCCGCCGAGGCCAGAACGGCGAGAACGTCGCCGCTTTGGGCGATGTTCCTGACGATCAGAATCTCATAGGGCAGAGCGCCGACAATCCAGAGCAGAACGACGATCGCCGCGTGCCTGATGCGGAGGGTTCTCTTCGCCAGCAGGACCACGACGAACACCGCATAACAGGCCAGCGGGATCGAGGCCAACATGTGGACGGCGATCGCCATGCCGTTGAGCAGCCCGAGCAGATAAAGATACGCGGGCTTTCCGGTCCTCGTGTGCTGCAACAGGCAAATCAACTCGCCGAGAAACAGAGCCGCCCAAAGCGTGTACGTCTCGGCGATGCTCGCGTGCCACCAGAAGGTGTGCGAGAGGGCCAATGTCACGGCGGCGATCACCGCGGGAAAGATGCGGCCGAGCCAGAGCCGCATCAACAGATACAGATTCGCCACGGCCAGCGCCGCGGCCATACCCGAGACGCAGTTCACCCGATGGCCGAATTCTCCCAGCGGGATGCGCCCGGCTGCGATGGCGACGAGGTAGTACAGGGGATGCGAGAGAGCCAGCCCGAGCCGGCCTTCGATGTCGTGATGCCAGACGCGATACTGGATCAGTCCGCTGTCCTGCCACACCGCCCCCGGCGCGCAACTGATCCCATACAGAATCCCCGCAGCGATCAATACGAGCAGATAGGACTTTGCCAGAGGGTCGATCCTCAACCCGCGCGTCATTTGCGATTGGTGCGATACCAGTCGATGGTGGCTTTGAGGCCTTCGTCGAGGCCGGTCCGGGCCTGGAAGCCGAAGCGTTCCTTCGCTTTTGAAGTGTCCAGGCATCGTCTCGGCTGACCGTCGGGTTTGGAGGGGTCCCAGCGAATTTCGCCACGGAATCCCGTGAACTTCGCGATCTTCTCGACGAGTTCCTGGATCGTGACCTCCGAGCCGGTGCCGAGGTTGACCGGGTCGGGACGATCGTACTGCTGCGCCGCCAGGATGATTCCTTCGGCTGCGTCGGCGGCGTAGAGAAATTCGCGAGAGGCTTTGCCCGTGCCCCAGCACTCGATGAAGTCGGCCCCGGCCTCCGTCGCGTCCATGCATTTCTTGATCAGGGCGGGAATCACGTGGCTGCTGGACGGGTCGAAGTTGTCGCCCGGGCCGTAGAGGTTCACCGGCAGCAGGAAGATCGAATGGAAGCCATATTCCTGGCGGTATGCCTGCGATTGGACGAGCAACATTTTCTTCGCCAGCCCGTACGGGGCGTTGGTCTCTTCCGGATACCCGTTCCACAAATCCTCTTCGCGGAAAGGCGAGGGCGTGAACTTGGGATACGCGCACACGGTTCCGATCGCGACGAACTTCTCGATCTTGCGGAGCCTGCCCTGTTCGATGAGCTGCACGCCCATCATCAGATTCTCGTAGAAGAACCGCCCCGGGTGCTCGCGGTTGGCCCCGATCCCCCCGACCACCGCGGCCAGATACGATCCGTCCTGCCCAGTGATTCCTGTAATCAACGCTTTTCGCATGATTACTTCCGTTGAACCCGTGCCTTATCGTTATGTTCGCTGGGTTCAGCAGACGGTCACGACAAGCCCTTGATGGCTGACGTCGAAGTCGAAGAAGCGGGCCCGACTGTTCGGCGGGT
>CALMMH010000897.1 GCA_937868145.1 uncultured Phycisphaerales bacterium | reverse complement strand
CCCCGAGGCGAACGGCGTCATGGTAGTCAACCGCGAGTACTCCGGTATGACCCCAAGCGGCATGCCGTTTTCCACGCTCGCCAGCACCACCGGCGGCGGTCTGCAAACGCCGGGCTTCCTCGGTGTTGGTAAGATGTACGTCACGAGCAAGAAGTTCATCTCCGCCGACGGCGGTCTTGCCCGTGTCGTCTGGATGCCGAAGGACCTGAAGGAGACCGTCCGCGAACGGCTCGAAGAGCGGGCGAAGGAACTCGGCTTGGACGATTTCATAAACAAAATCGCTGATGAAACGGTGTGCGACAACGCCGCCGACCTGCTGCCGTTCCTCGAGAAAGTAGGTCATCCGGCGCTCACGCTGCCGCCGATGTTCTAGATAATTCGGCGCATTTCACGGTTCCATTCTTACGGCAGATCCCGGGTGGTCATTCACCCGCGATCTGCCGTACATCAAAAGGAGAGGATTCATGGCACTGACAGGTCTGGACATCTACAAGTTGCTACCGAAAACGAACTGCGGGGACTGCAAGTCGCCCACGTGCCTGGCCTTCGCGATGCGGGTCGCCCAGAAACAGGCGTCACTGGACCAATGTCCGCATGTGACGGCGGAGGCCAAAGAGAAGCTGGGCGCCGCGTCGGCGCCACCCATTCAGCTGGTCACCATTGGAACAGGCGACGCGAAGATTGTGATCGGCAATGAGACCGTCATGTTCCGGCATGAGGAAACCTTCCATCATCCCGCGGGCGTAGCCGTCACGGTTTCCGATGAACTTTCCGAAGCCGACATTGCGGCTCGCTGCGACAAGATCGCAAAGCTGGTTTTTGAGCGCGTCGGCACCAGAATCGCCGTCGACATGGTTTGCGTAATGAACGATTCGAACGACCCGGCCAAGTTCGCCGCCGCCACCAAGCTCGTCGCCGAAAAATGCCCCAAAGCCCTTGTTCTCGGTAGCGAGAACGCCGAGGCGTTAAAAGCAGCCGTCGCCGTGTGCGCCGACAAGCGTCCGCTCCTATGCGGAGCGACCGCGGAAAATCATCAGGCGGTCGCCGCTCTGGCGAAGGAGAAGAATTGCCCGGTGGTCGCGAAGGCGAACGGCCTCGAAGCGCTCGCCGACCTGACCCAGAAGATTTCGGCGGCGGGAGTGAAGGAGATCGTTCTGTACGCGGGCGAGCAGGGCCTGCGGCAAACGCTTGAGGACCTGACCAAGGCGCGCCGGTATGCGCTCAAAAAGACGTTCCGCCCGCTTGGATATCCGCAACTCACCTGCGTGCTCGGCAACGACGATCCGATGCTTGCGGTGCTGAACGCCGCCACCTTCATGGCCAAATACTCCGGCGTCATCGTTACCGACATGATCGAGCCCTGGCAGCTCATGCCTTTGCTCACCGTGCGGATGAACATCTACACCGACCCCCGGAGCCCCATTCAGGTCGAGGCTGGCGTCCATCGCGTGGGCGAGCCCAATGCGAAGTCGCCGCTTCTTGTCACGACCAACTTCTCGCTCACGTACTATACGGTTGAGGGCGACGTGGAAAGCTCCAAAGTGCCGACAAATATCCTCGTGGTTGACACCGAAGGCACGTCGGTTCTGACGGCGTGGGCCGCCGAGAAATTCACCACCGACCAGATTGCAAAGGCGATGAAGAAGAACGAGGTCGAGAAACTGGCGCCCCATAAGAAAATCATCATCCCCGGCCTGATCGCCGTCGAGAGCGGCAAATTGCAAGAGGAGACCGGCTGGGAAGTTGTCGTGGGGCCGAAGGAGTCTTCCGGCATCCCATCTTATCTGAAGGCCAACTGGGGCAGTTGATTCGTGGCCGATTATAAGATCACATTCATGCCAGAGGGAAAGACAGCCACCGCTACCTCCGAAGAGACTATTCTC